>JBBQHV010000007.1:0-18935 GCA_038324295.1 Chthoniobacterales bacterium | reverse complement strand
AACCGCCCAGGATGCCCCCGAGGAGGACGAGAAGCGGCATGCAGTTGCTCTTTCCCAAGGCTTTGCCGAGGCCTTCGATCGGAAAAGGCGTGTACCCATCCATCTGCCGATAACCCTGCCCGTAAGCTTCACCTGCCGCGTGCACCAATTCCTCGCCGGTCTCGAATTCGGCGACCAAGCCATAAACCCAGTCCTCCGTCATAGCGCGTTGGCCTTTTGCGGCTCCGCTACGAGCTCACGTGTTTCGGAAATCGAAATCATGGGGAGAAAGCGGACGAAGAGAAAGAGCAGGGTGAGGAAGAGGCCGACACTGCCGAAGAGGACCGCCCAATCCCAAACCGTCGGATAGAACATCCCCCAGGCCGAGGGCATAAAGTCACGATGCAGACTGGTGATGACAATAACGAAGCGTTCCACCCACATCCCGACATTGATGAACAACGCGACGATAAAGAGGGTCAACGGGTTCCGGCGGATGCGGGCCGACCAAAGTGCTTGTGGAACGAGCACGTTGCAGAGCATGAGACCCCAGAAGACCCAGCCATAGGGGCCGAAAGCCCGGTTCTGCATCATGTAAGCCTCGAAAATGTCGCCGCTGTACCAGGACATATAGGCTTCGATGATGTAGCCATACGTCACCATCAGCCCGGTCACGAGCATGACGTTCGCCATGTTATTGAGATAGCGCTCGGTGATAACGCTTTCGAGGTGATAGACCTTCCGCACCGGGATGACGATATTGAGCACCATGGCAAAGCCGGAGTAGATCGCGCCGGCGACAAAGTAAGGCGCGAAAATCGTCGAATGCCAGCCAGGCACAATCGCAACGGCGAAGTCAAAGCTGACCACGCTGTGCACGGAAAGAACAAGCGGCGTCGCCAGTCCCGCGAGGAGGAGATAGGCAATCTGCTGCCGCTGCCAGTGTGCGGCGGAGTTGCGCCAGCCGAGCGCGAGCACGCCATAGAGTTTCTTTTGCCAGAGCTTGTTGGCCCGATCCCGCAGAGTCGCTACATCGGGCACCAGGCCGAGATACCAAAACAAGAGTGAAACAATAAAATAAGTGCCGACCGCGAAAACATCCCAGACAAGCGGACTGCGAAACTGTGGCCAGAGTCCCATCGTGTCGGGATAGGGAAAGAGATAATAGAAGAGCCAGGGCCGCCCGAGATGGATCAGCGGCATCAATCCCGCGCAAGCCACCGCAAAAAGAGTCATAGCCTCGGCAAAGCGGTTGATCGCGGTGCGCCAGTGCTGAAAGAGCAGGAGTAAAATGGCGGAAATAAAAGTCCCAGCGTGGCCGATTCCGACCCACCAGACGAAGTTTACGATCGCGAAGCCCCAGGCGACGGGAATGTTGATACCAAAGATCCCGACACCGCGGATGAGAAGCCAGGAAAGCGCAAAGAAAAACATCATGAGCAGGCCGAAGGCGACGACAAAGCCGATCCACCAGGAGGCGGGCTGCCGGTTACGCAGAACGATCGATCCGATCGTTTCGTTAACCGTCTCGTAAGTCTGGCCGGGGGCAAGCAGGTTGGAGGGATAACCCAGCGGCGACATCCGGGTATCCTTTTGTTGGTTAGGCGGGATCGTCGCTTTCATTCATTAAGCCCAATACTTCTTGCCCGTCGCCTCTTCTCTGGGGAGCGCACGCGCCTCGCGTGCTGATTGCGGCGCCCTCGCCGCAATCCCAGCCTTAAAGTTCGCGATGGCGAGGCGCCATCGCCAGCACGCGAGGGCGCGTGCGCTCCCCAGATATCAGACGCTCCGCTTTTCATGACTTCATCGCCTCATTCGGATTACGCAGCTTTGCGAAATAGCTCGTGCGCGGTCGCGTGTTCAGTTCCGCCAGCATTCCGTAATTCAGCGGCGAGCGTTTCAAACCTGATACGCGGCTCTGCGGATCATGGATGTCGCCGAAAGTGATCGCCTCGGCCGGGCAGACCTGCGCGCAGGCCGGGGTGATCTCGCCATCGCGGATCTTGCGCCGCTCCAACTCGGCGGCGATGCGCGCGGAATTGATCCGCTGCAGGCAATAGGTGCACTTCTCCATCACGCCGCGGCTGCGCACCGTGACGTCCGGGTTCTTGACCAGCTTCTCGCTCGGTGAGAGAGCGCCGTTGTATTCGAGAAAATTGAAGCGGCGGACTTTATAGGGACAGTTATTCGAACAGTAACGCGTCCCCACGCAACGATTGTAGACCTGGAGGTTGAGTCCTTCGTCGTCGGTCACGGTCGCAGCCACCGGACAGACCAACTCACAGGGCGCATCCTGGCAATGCATGCAGGGGACCGGTTGATGATGAAAACGGGGATTGTCAGGCGATTCGGTATGATAAGTATCGATCCGGATCCAATGCATCTCGCGCCCGGCGATGACCTGCGCCTTGCCCACGACAGGGATGTTATTCTCGGCCTGGCAGGCGATCGTGCAGGCGTTGCACCCGATGCAGGTGTTGAGGTCGATCGCCATCGCCCAGGCGTAGCCGCGCTTCTTGAATTCCTCCGGGTTATAGAGTGTTTCGTCCTCCTTCGGCACTTCCCGCATCTCAGCGGCGAAACGGGGATGGCGAATGAATTCGGCCAGCGTGCCGGCCCGATACATGTCGCGTCCTTCGATCGTGAAATGGTTTTGCGTGGTGGCGAATTTCTCGCGGCGCGGCAGTTTGCGAATGGTCAGGCCGGAATCGTGCCAGAGCGCTTCCGAAGTGCGCAGTCGGCAGGCGTTGTAACCCTTGTTCGTTCCCACTCTGCCCGCTTCCTGCCGGCCGTAACCGAGGTGCAGCGTGATGGTGTTCTCGGCCTGACCGGGAAGAATCCAAACTGGCGCGCCCAGTTTTCTGCCGCGATAACTCAGCTCAATGTAGTCGCCATTTTCCAGCCGCTCACGCCCGGCGAGGGCGGGACTAACGAGAGCGGCATTATCCCAGGTAATCTTGGAGAAAGGATGGGGTAACTCCTGAAGCCAGGCATTATTGGCGTAGCGCCCATCGAGCATGTTGGGGTCGGCCCGAAAGATTATTTCCAACCCTCCTCTCGGAGCTGCACGGGTCGCAGCGGACGACGGAGCCGGGTTGGGAGACTCGCCCCCGGCGCGCCATGGCGCGGCGCCATCGCTCAGAATCTTGCGCCATTCCTTCTCGAAGACGGCACTTCCGCTTTCCTGTTTCCAGGTTGCCTGGACGATTTCAAAAGCAGATCGCGGCGGCTGGCGGACGAAGGCATCGAGCAACTCGTGCCGGGAGACGCCGTCGTAGAGAGGTTCGATGAGCGGTTGCACGATCGTGGCCGTGCCATCGACCGCGCGCAGGTCGCTCCAGCTTTCGAGAAAATGGGTCGCCGGAATCTGCCAATGGCAAAGCCGGGAGGTTTCGTTGACGCGCAGGCCGTGGTGGACGCGCAACTTCACCTTTTGGAGCGCGCCGGCGAAATCGAAATCGACCGGCGCGTCGTAAACCGGATTACCCCCGAGAATGAGTAGGAGATCGACCGCACCGCCGCGCATGTCGTCGATCAACTTTCGGAGCGACCTGGTGGGCTCGACCGGATGGAGCGCGGCTGAAGCGCACGACGTGATCGTGACCGCGGTGTTGCCTAACGACGCATTGATTTTCGCGACGACCGCGTGGACCTCGGGAGGCTGGGTTTCGCCCGCCAGGACGATGCCGGCGCCGGGATTTGCGCGCAGATCCTGCGCGGCCGCCCAGACCCACTCGTTTGCTGAGGGCGGCACGTCTGCCCCGGCTCCTTCCACGCCGACGAGCGCGGCCAGCGCGAGGGCGATGTTTGCGATGTCGCGCGCGGCAACGGGCAGGCGATGGTCGGCGTTCGAACCGGTGATGGTGGGAGTCGGCTCGGCCGCGTAGAAGCGACTCATGGCCGCGCCTTTCGCCGCCTCCACCCGCCGTCCGGCGGCGAAGTCGCGCGCGTGACGCAAGGCCGCCGGATGCAGGTAAAGAAAATCCGAGTCGAGCGCGACGATCACTTTGGCTTTCGCGAAGTCGTAAAGATTTTCGCCGGCGGTGGTGTCGCGCGGGAGCGCATCCCATTGATGCCAGTTGGCGCGGGGAAATTTCCTGCCAAATTCCCGCACCTGCGTCGCCAGCGTGGGTGAGGTCACGGTCTGGGTGAGAAGGCGGATTCCGGCGCCGAGATTCGCCGCCTGACCCGAGAGCGCCGCGTTCAGTTGATCGAGAAATCCTCCCCAGGTCCCGCCGGCGGAACCCTGGGTGATGATTTTAGCGCGATCCGGATCGTAAAGATCGAGCAGATCGGCCTGCGCCCAGACGGTCGTCGCGCCGAGGCTGGCGGGATGATCGCGGTTGCCCTCGATCTTGGTCGGACGCCCTTCGTTGCTCGTGACGACGATGCCCTGGCCATAGCCGCCGAAAGAGGTCGCGCTCGCGAAATAAATCGGCTTGCCCGGGACGACTTCCTCGGGCTGATTGACATAGGGGACGATTTTTTCGATGCGCTGCTTGGTGCAGGCGCCGAGACCGGCGAGGGCGAGCGACGCGCCCATCAGGCGGAGAAAGTCGCGGCGATGGAGAGCGTCGCTCCACTCGGAAGCGCCGCGCGGGAATTCGCGATGGAGCCAGCTCTCAAACTGCGGCGTGGCGGCGAGTTCCTCGAGGCTGCGCCAGTATTTTGGCTGGGGATTATTCATGGATAAGTCCCATGGGTCCTATGGGACTCATACGCCGTATGGAGATGCGCGCGCTTCATCGATGGCAGGTCGAGCAATTCGTTAGGCGCCCGCTCAGATCGACCTGGTTTTGGTGAGCGAGGCGCAAACCCTGAGTCGCCTGATCGGGCGGCGGCTGCCAATGCAGGTTGTAGATTTCGCTCTGCGGCCGGAGATGATTTTGCGGGGCGCGATGGCACTCCAGGCACCACTTCATGTAGAGCGTCTGGGTCCGCCAGGTCAGCGGCATCCGGTCCAACTCGCCGTGACAAGTGGAACAGCCGACCCCTTTGGAGATATGGATGCTGTGATTGAAATAGACGAAGTCGGGGAGGTCGTTGACCCGGTTCCAGCACAAAGGCCGGTTGTTCGCCAGGCTGGCGCGCACCGGTTGGAGGAGCGGCGCCTCCGTCCAGAGCTGCGAGTGACAGGTCATGCAAATCTGCGTGCTCGGGATTCCGGCGAAGCTCGATTTCTCGACCGAGGTATGGCAGTAGCGGCAATCGATTCCGTCGTCGCCGACGTGGTGTTTGTGGCTGAAAGGCACCGGCTGATTCAGCGGCACATCGACGTAAGTCGTGTAGGGCGACCAAAACACAGCCGAAGTCACCCAGCCCGCGCCGCAGACGAGCAGGACGAAACCCACGATGATGACCTTGGCGTGGACATTCGCGCTCCGGGAAAAAATCTGAGCCATCGGGCGCGTCTGACCTCACGAACCGGCCCGCACCCAGCTTTCCGCTTCGGCGAGGTTCGAAATCTCAAAATACTTCACCTGACTGCGCAGGATAAAAATCGAACCGATTTTCGTGAACCACATTTGCCAGTTCTTTTCACCCACCATGGCGACGCGGATCACCTCGCGGGCGTGTTTCGTCCCGTAGCGCAAATCCTCCCAGGCGGCGCTCGGCTCCCAGCCGTGGAAATCCTCCATGATGAAAAGCATCCGCATCGAGCCGTGCTCTGCGAAGAGCCGATCCCACGCCGGGATCAGGTCGGCGTAATCGGCCTGCGTCAGTTTCCCGCTCACCCGAACGGTGATGAGGTTGCCTTCATTTTGCGTGACTCGATGCATTCAAACCGCCGGCCACCCCGGGCGTCCGTTCTCCCCTTCTAATCGACGTGCGTGCGGCGAGAGGATGCCGCGAATTTCAGGGCGCGCGGTTTTCACTCCGCCCGCGCTTCGCCTCAGCGCGATGCAGCGGAGCTGATCTTCGGCGAAAAAATACCTTCGCGAGAGCAAACTCGATTCGTTAGGCAAAAGAAGAGCGAGGCGAGACGTGCTTGCAATCGCCCGGTTGCGGCAGGAGAGCGCACAGCCTGCCTGTCAGTGTACGGGGTGCCTCGCGATCATGCATCGTTCGTCAGTTGTATCTCAGCCCGCCACTTCGGCGCGGAACTGATCGGAGGAAATGGGAGGTTCGCTTGCTTCGATGCGCCCGTGCTTAGGAGCTCAATCCATCCCCACGCTGCGCGCCCCGCTCTGAGCGCTGTTGACCATTCGGAACAACTCGGGATGCTCGAAAATCAGCGCGTTGGCAAACGCCCCCACAGCGGCCGCCGCATCTCCCAACTCCGCCAGTCGCCCCTCGGGCCCGCCGCCCGTTACGGCCGCTTTCAGATCCTTTGCGATCGCCCCGCCGATCTCACTCGGCGTAGCGCTCACTGCCTCATCGTGCAGATAGCCGACAATCGTGTCGTATTCTCCCCGGTCCAACCACATTCCATGGCAGCCCGGGCACCAGTCGATCACCACCGACGAATGACCGAAAATCACTGACCTCAACTTGTTTGCGCTGCATTTCGGGCAATCCCGGGACGAAGCGATCACGCTCGTCTTCTCGATGTGATCCACCTCGTCGTTAAGCCAATGCAGCTGCCCGTCGTTCACCGTGTTCTTTAGCTTCCTCAGTTCATCCTTCACCAGCCATATTCCATGACATTTCGGGCAACCTTCAAACTCCATCCCATGGATCCGATAGCGATCGAGACGCGCTCCGCAGGCCGGGCACTTATCCTCCGTCGCTCCCAGATGCTCCGCGCCCGGCACAGGCTCGACCACGACCTGAAAGTCAGTCTCGCTACTCGGCTTCCGGATGCGCTTCGACCAAAAAGGAACGTGCACATTGTTCACGAAATCCGAAAACCCATGACCGCTCACCGGCATTATCTTTGTCAGCTCGCGATCGATCAGATTTAGTTCGCCGCCGTCCAGCCAGAAGCCGCCGCAATTCCTGCAATGCTCCAGCACGATATCAGTCTCGCCGAGAAATTTTACGCGTGACAGTTCGAAGTCCTCGCACCGGGGGCACTTCCGGAGAGATGCGCCGGCCGTCTTCTTCTCCTCTTCCTCGGAGCAAAACTCGATGCTGCCTGTGACCTGAAACGCCATCTTGTCGAGCTCGCCGGCGTCCAGCCAGAGACTGCCGCACTTCTCGCAGACATCGTAAGAGAGCTCGGCATCCCGCGTCGTGACGTCGTAGTCGGCCATTTCCGTGTGACAATTGAGGCAGCGCATGTGTGATTTTTTCGCTTTGGTTTGAGGAACACAGCATAGCAGCGAGGGGGACGATGTCAGCTTTTCGCCTTCGGTGATCGCTTCGACAGACCGGGGGCTACAAGGAGACCATTTCCGGTACTTTCGCCGACTGAGTTTCGCAGCACGATCTGGATTGTCTTTGGACGGCACGGCGATAGACTGCCGAAATGAGGGCGAGCGATCTGGTCACGATTGACCCGGATATTCTCGGGAGCACTCCGGTCTTTAAGGGGACCCGTGTTCCGACCAAGACCTTGTTTGATTACCTCGCCGATGGCCTCTCGCTGGATTACTTCCTGGAGTCCTTCCCGTCGGTCTCGCGCGAGTTGGCGGTGGAGGCCCTGCGCAGTAGTCAGCGCGAACTCGAGCAGCACGCAGCCGCGTGAAGATCCTGCTCGACGAATGCGTTCCCGCGCAGGTGCGCGGCGCGTTCCCGGGACACCACGCCGTCACCGTCCAGGAACAGGGTTGGACGGGAATTCGGAACGCGCTTTGCTGGCCGCAGCTGAGAGTGCTGGGTTCGACCTCGTCATCGTCGCGGACAAAAACCTTCGGCATCAACAGAATTTGGCCGGTCGGCGGCTGGCGATTCTGGAACTCTGGCCAATCACCGGCCAACTTTGGAAAAGCACTTCCGCGCTATCCGGGCGGCCGCGGAAAGGCTCAAGGCCGGGGAGTATTCTCCTCTGAAAGCTTCGCCATCGTGAGATTGTCACTTTCACCGCGGTTCATGCAGTGTCGATAAGTAGCTCTGCCCCTTTCAACTTCCCCAAGCTTGACGCTTGATCGTGCCCTTGATAAACACCGAGGGCGGCGCAACAAACAGACAGGGAATGGACAAGCGTTACCAAGTTTTTGTTAGTTCGACTTATGTAGATCTGTCGGAGGAGCGCTTGGAGGTCATTAAGGCGCTCCTCGAGCTAGACTGCATTCCTTGCGGGATGGAGTATTTCCCAGCGGCGTCGGAAGAATCCTGGTCGTACATCGCGAGCCTTATCGACCAGTGCGACTATTACGTCGTGATCATCGGTGGACGCTATGGGTCGACCACGCAGGAAGGCATCAGCTTTACGGAGAAGGAATATCTATACGCTGCATCGAAAGACATTCCGTCGATAGCGTTTCTACACGCCAATCCGGAAGAGTTGCCCGCACGGAAAACAGAACAATCGCAGCAAGGGCGCAAGCGGCTTCTCGAATTCATCAAACTGCTTCGACGTCACCTGTGCAAGGAATGGACGACCACTCACGAGCTTGGCGCCGTCGTGAGCCGCAGCATAACGCAATTGATGAAGCGGCATCCACGTGTCGGCTGGATACCGGCAAATAAAGCCGGTGATCCGGCCGCCACGGAGGAACTCCTTGCGCTTACAAAGAAAATCCGCGGGCTCGAAGAAGAGCTTCAACGTGTGCGAGGCCGCCAATCGCCCGATGCAACGAATCTCGCGGACGGCGACGAATTGATTAAACTTGAGATCGACTTCTCTGTAAGCGCTGGAACCACAGATAACAATTGGCGGCGTTCTGAAGTCGTCGCGACGTGCGACAGCACAATCGATGTTAGCTGGAACGATCTATTTAGAGCCGCGGCGCCACGGCTTGCGCCGGTTGCAAACGACGCGAGTGTGCGCAGCGCGATCAACGCATTGCTGTCGCATCAATTCAAAGCTCCGCCGCGAACTGTTGGAAAGAACCAATGGGTTAGCAGTGTTCGAATAACAGAAGGCGCGTATAACATCGTTAAGGTTCAATTCACGGCACTTGGGCTAGTGACTCTAGGTAAGGAGAGACTCGAAAACGGAAAATTGAGCGGAATAATGTGGAAATTGACGCAGCTCGGTGAGACACGGATGCAGCAAACATTGGCGGTGCGAAGTCAGAAGAATCAACGACCCCTCGCGGCGCCGATCAGTGACCCAGTGTAGTACCTTTTCGCAGGGCCGCCGTTCCTAACGGCGTTTGTGCGCTGCACCGCCTCGAAACTCTGTCGGCGTCAGGCCGAGACGCGGCGGAAGACTTGGGCGAAATGGTCGGGCACAAAAAGGGCTGAGATTCTGAGAAGCTGAAATGACAGCGAGGTCATCCCCGTCGTCCGTTTGAACACGCGGGGAGAAATGAAAGGGGTCTCGAAGAAAGTAAAAGCTAGAAAAGGGACCGCGCGACCGTGTCCAAGCGTCGGCATGCTGGCGTTGGTGGCTGAGAGGTATATTATGAAATCATGAGCTTGAATGAAATCCTGGAGGCAATCCCGAAACTTTCGTTCGCAGAGCGACAGCAGCTTGTGCGGCGGGCGATAGAAGCTGATGAGGATTTGACGCCCCAGGAAGAAGCTATCCTTGAGGGCCGACTTCAGGATTTCCGAGCTGACCCGCAGGACGGCGTCCCCGCGAAATCGCTCAAGAGAGCAGTGATACAACGGCTGAAGCCGCAATGATTCGCCAAGTCATCTTTCGACCAGAAGCGGTCGATGATGTTACCGACGCTGCGATTTGGTACAACGAACGTTCGCCGGGTCTCGGCGAGGAGTTGATCGACGAGATTCTCCTCGCGACAGATCGCGCCGCGCGCGCTCCGGATTTGTTTAGAATCGTTCGTGCTCAGGGTGAGATTCGCCGGGTTCTAACCGACCGTTTTCCTTATCGGATCTTCTTTTCCGCCGTCGGCGAAGCGCTCTATGTGCACGCCGTCGTGCACGGTGCGCGGCATGACCGCCGCTGGCGCGAGCGACTCTAAATCGAGGAGCAGTTCGACCTTACTTTACAAACTACTCCGAAACTCTCCCGGCGTGACGCCGACGGTGCGGCGAAAGACTTGGGCGAAATGGCTGGAGCGGCGGCGGCGCGGTTATTTGTTATTTGATGCACTCGCAGCCGGCTCGCTTACCGCTAGCCTCGCCGCGGCGAGCATCCGTTGGGGCGCGAATGAGTTTATGCACGTGGGATGATCCGCACTAATAGCGGCGGTAGGAATGAAAGCTCATCGGCATGCGGACTTCCGTGAGCGCGCCCGGGCGGAACTTCATTTTCAGCAGACGGGAGGTGGCTCTTTCGTTGAGCTCCTGGCTGGACAGCGCTCTGAGCGGACGGACGCTCGCGACCGTTCCGTCGGGTCGCAGGGTGAGGAGAAAGAGGCCGTAGCCGCTGCCGAAATCGATATTGCGCCTCACGTTCTCGACCGGCGGCTCGTAGGTGATGTAGTTCGCGACGGCGAGGCCGACGATCGTTTTGCCCTGGGTGGTTTTGGCCGACATCTCGTCGGGGAAGGTGGCTCCCGGTTCGAGCGTGATCTTGCGCGCGGTCCAGTTTTTCACCCCGCGCACTGCCTCCACTCGGGCGCCAGCTCCAGGTTTGATGGCATCGAGGGTGGTGGCTCCGCCGTGACGAACTGTGATCTCGCTCGCGGCCGGGACCTCGAATGTGTAACGCAACGGGAGCCCGAGTGTGATGGTGCGAGCAGCGAGGTCGACGGCCTTTACCTGTCCGTAGAATGCCTGCAGCTCGCCGGGCCGCGCCTGCTGCGGGGTGCGCGGAGGGACGATCTTCGGCGCGGCGACGCCGGAGATGGCAAAACTAAGGAAGACTGCCGCGCTGATTATCGCCGCTCGCATCGCGGCAGTCTTAGAAAAAGCATCCTCTCCGCGCAATCGAAAATTCGCCATTCCACAAGGAGCGCTGCGAAAGTTCCCATCGATCGGTCGGGCAAGCGGCGGACGCTTGAGCGGGAAGAGCTCCGCTGAGACAGCGGACGCTACAAGCTACCGTTGACAACATCCGCGGGGGCTTGTGCGCTATTCCAGCGCAGCTGGGAGCGGAAGATTTCCGCTGAGGACAGCGGACGCTACAACTTTCCGACCTCTGCCCTCCTCCGTCCTCTGTCCTCGCGCGGGCCCCTCAGCGCTTGCGCTTCTCCGCCGCGGCGTCCGGTTTTTCCGCGAGCATAAAGGCGGTGTTGACGAGGCCGATGTGGGTAAAGGCCTGGGGAAAATTTCCCAACTGCCGTTTTGCTTTCGGATCGTATTCCTCCGACAAGAGCCCGAGATCGTTGCGCAGATCGAGAAGCCGCTCAAAGAGCAGGCGCGCCTCCTCTTTACGGCCGACGAGGTGCAGGCAATCCGCCAGCCAGAATGAGCAGGGCAAGAAAACGCCCTCCTCGCCGGGCAGACCGTCGATCTCTTTTTCGTTAGGCCGGTAGCGCAAAACCAATCCCTCCTCCATCAACTCGCGCTCGACCGCCGCAATCGTGCTCTGGACCCGTTTGTCCTCCGGCGGGAGGAAACCGACGAGGGGCAGCATGAGAATGGCGGCATCCATCGCCTCCGAGCCGTAGGCCTGGGTGAAGGCTTTCTTTTTCTGGTTGTAGCCACGATCGCAGATTTCACGATGGATTTTTTCCCGCAGCTTTCTCCAGCCGGCGATGTGATTGGCCGCCGAGTAGCCGGCTTTTTCGACCAGTTTGACGGCTCGATCGAACGCCACCCAGGCCATCACCTTGGAATGGGTGAATTGCTGGCGGGGCCCGCGCACTTCCCAAATCCCCTCGTCCGGTTCGTCCCATTTCGATTCCAGAAAATCGAGCAAGGCGACGTGCATCCGCCAATCGGCTTCGCTCGTCTCGATCCCGGCGCGCTGCGCGTGATACATGGCGTCGATGACTTCGCCGTAGACATCGAGCTGGAATTGTTGCGAGGCAGCGTTGCCTTCGCGAACCGGCTTGGAATTCTCGTAGCCCGAGAGCCAGGGAAGCTCGTGCTCCATCAGGCGCCGTTCCCCGCGCACACCGTACATGATCTGCAATTGCGAGGCGCTTCCGGCCATGGCGCGGAGAAGCCACTCGCGCCACGCCCTCGCCTCATCATGGTAGCCGGCTTTGAGGAGGGAGAAGAGAGTGAAAGTGGCATCGCGCAGCCAGCAGTAGCGGTAATCCCAGTTGCGCACCCCGCCGATCGCTTCCGGCAACGAGGTCGTCGCCGCCGCCACAATTCCCCCCGTCGGCGCGTAGGTCAGTCCTTTCAGCGTGATCAAAGAACGCGTGACCGCTTCCCGATAGGGGCCGCGGTGGGAGCAGCGTTTCGACCAGCGACGCCAGAAGGTTTCGGTTTGCTCGAGCGCGTGCTCGGCGTGGACTTGCTTCGGCGGGTCCTCATGGGAGGCAAACCAGGTGAGGACGAACGGCACTCGATCACCTTTTTCGACGCTGAATTCCGCCACCGTTTTCAGGTCTTCGCCGTGAGTCGAGATCGGGGTATGGAGGATGAGAGCGTCCGGACCGGCAATCGCTTCCAAGCCACCGTGACGCCGCCGGACCCAGGGAACAATTGATCCGTAATCGAAGCGGATGATCAACTCCATCCGGATCTTCACCTGTCCTTCGAGACCTTCGACGATCCGGACAATGTCCGGATTGGTCCCGCGCGGCGGCATGAAATCGACGAAGCGGACCGCGCCGCCGCGGGTGTGAACATCGGTTTCGAGGATGAGCGTGTCGCCACGATAACGACGCTCGAGTTTTTCGATTTTCTCCTCCGGCGTAAACGTCCAGGTGCCGTTCTCTTTCTTGCCTAACAACGCCGCAAAACAGGCGCCCGAATCAAAGCGGGGCAGGCAGAGCCAGTCGACACATCCGTGCCGGCTGATCAGCGCGCAGCTCTGCGTATCGCTGACGAAGGCGTAATCCTCGATCCGGGCCGAATTCGTCTGTGAGCTTGCTTTTTTCTTCATGGGAGCTGGCCGCAAATTTTGAACGGTTCCGCAAAATTGCGAGTCACTAATTGAAAACGCATGAAAACAAAAATCACTCGCAACCTTATCGTTTCTGCGGCGGTCATGGCGTTTGCCGCGCCTTCTCTTTTATCCGCCGCCTCCCCTGCTCCATCCTCGTTAGGCAACTCTTCCCCCGCACCGGCGACCGATCTCGGCCGGCGGATGGAGCGGCTCGACGACCAGCTCGATTCCGTCTTTGCCGATACCTTTCGCAATTTCGGCGATCCCTTCCGCGACTCGGCCTTCGCCTCCTCGATCGATCTGCGCGATCAGAAGGACAGGTATGTCGTGCGCCTCTACGTGCCCGGTCCCGACACTTCTAAGGTAAACGCCCAGGTCGAAGGCAACGTCCTCCACATCACCGCTTCCGGCGAGAAGAGCACGCAGAACGCCAGCCAAAGCGAGCGCTACGAGCAGGTCATCAGCCTGCCCGGCCCGGTCAAAAGCAAAGAGATGCGGATCGAGCGAAAGCAAAATCTCGTGATCGTAACTTTACCCAAAGCGAAGAGCGCCCTGGCCGCCGCTTCGGCCGTCCCCAGCCCGGCAGCCTCGCCCTTCGCCAGTAGCAGTAACCTCGGCGATTTCGATGATTCGATCATCAACCGGATGACGCAGATGCAGGCGCGGATGAACCAGATGTTCCAGGACGCCTTCCCGGAGGAGAACAACCTAACGAGCGGCTTTAGCAGCCTGCGCCTCGGCTCTGCCGTGCACGTGGACGACCAGAAGAACCAATACGTCGTCCACTTTTCCCTCCCGGATCGCGACCTTCAGAACGTAAATGTGAAGCTGGAGGACGGACAGCTCCGGCTGAGCGCGTCGGAATCGCAGAGCACGAAAACGAAAGGCGCGCGCAGCCTGCAGGCCGGCAACTACGAGCAGATCATGACCCTGCCCGGTCCGGTGAAAGAGAAGGGCATGAAGGTCGAGCGGAAGGACGGCACGATCGTCGTCACGCTCCCGAAGGCCTGAGCGATTACGTAGGTGGGAGAACGCGGGCGCCTTCGGGTGGGAGGCGCCCGCCAATTCTTCGTTTCTAGGGCGGGCGTTTCGCCTGCCCGGTTTCAGAAATGGCGCGGCGCCGCTGAAGCCCCTGGCCAACCGGCGCGGTCGCCTACAATCCGGCGAGATCCGCGATTCCATCGCGGGTCAGGCGGAAGATCGTCCAGTCGTCGTTAGGCCGAGCCCCCAGTTTGCGATAAAACTGAATCGCCGGCTCGTTCCAATCGAGCACCGCCCATTCCATCCGGCCGCACTCGCGCTCCCGCGCGATCTCCGCCAGCCTAACGAGTAAAGCGCGCCCGTAGCCTTTCCCACGCACATCCGGGCGCACGAAAAGATCCTCCAGGTAGAGTCCGCGCCGCCCCAGCCAGGTGGAAAAATTGTGAAAGAAAAGGGCGAAGCAGACCGGCGCGCCGGCCTCTTCCCCGAGGAGCACTTCAGCCGCGGGCTGCGCGCCGAAGAGCGCTTCCTGCAGTCCTTCGGCCGTCGCCACGACTTCGTCAGGCGCGCGCTCATATTCGGCCAGGTCGTGGATGAGCTGGAGAATCACCGGCACATCCGCCGCGGTCGCGGTCCGGATGGCAAAGGTGGGTGGAGCGGAAGTGATCTTCATCGGCCCAACCATCTGCAAAGACGCGCCGCGATCAACCGGGCGACGGGAAAAGTTGTAGCCGGGGGCGTCGACCCCGGCTGGGATGAGGCTCGGCCATGCGCCAGAGCGGCCGGTATTGGATTTTGGCCATGCGCCAGACCAGCCGGGGTCAGCGCCCCCGGCTACAAGCGCGATCCACTCCCGCGTGATAGTCGCGCGACGCTGCGCGATCCGTCACTCCGGGCAGCTCACTTGCGCGCTTCCGGCGTCACCGTCAGGGTTAAGCGCTCTCCGCCGCGCTCCACCGTCATCGGAGTGGGTCGGCCGATTTTCACCCCGTCGAGCGCGTAGGTGTAATCGTAAATATTGGTGATCTTCTGCCCCGCGAATTCCACGATCACGTCGCCGCCTTTGAGGCCCGCCTTTTCCGCCGGACTGCCTCCGCGCACGCCGCTCAGTTTTACCCCTTTCACTTCGGTCGTGTAATCGGGGATCGTGCCGAGATAAGTGCGGAGCGTCTCGCGCGACGCGCCGCCGGTCGTGCTTTGCGCCACTTTTTCGAAGTCCGGCCGCTCCGTGCTCGACGCGAGATCAAGGAGCATCCCGCGCGAAAATTTCGTGATCCGCGCAAGGTCGGGGTAATCCAACTTTTCCGCGGTATCGGTCGGCCGGTGATAATCTTCGTGGCCGCCGGTAAAGAAGTTGATCACGGGAACATTCCGGGCGTAGAAGCTCGTCACATCGGTCGGGAGATATGGGTCGTCCTGGAGGAGGAGATTGAAGCCGGCCGCGACGTTGCGCTTTTCCGCTTCGCGCCGCCAGATTTTCGAGGAGCCGGCGCCTTGCAAGGTGAGTTTGTTGTCGCGCATCCGGCCGACCATATCCGCGTTCAGGTAGGCGACGATCTGCGACAACGGCACCGGCGGATGTTCGCAAAATGCGGCCGAGCCGATCAGCCCGATCTCTTCGCCCGACCAGCCGGCGAAGATGATTCCGCGTTTGAATTTTTCCGGATGCTCGGCACGCTCGCGGGCGAGCGAGGCGGCCAGCTCCATCACCCAGGCGACGCCGGAGGCGTTGTCGTCGGCGCCCGGATGAATCTTGTTTTCTTCGCCGGCGCGATCGAGCGAATTGCTCCCGCCGTGGCCGAGATGATCGTAATGCGCGCCGACCACGACGTATTCCGGCTGCGACGATTCCTGCGCGGGCGGCAGATAACCGACCACGTCGTTGTCGCTCTTTTTCAAATGCTCGATCGCGCAGGCGAGCTGCACCTGTGTCTTCGGCAGCGCGAAACTGCCCGGAACGTGCGGATTTTCGTTGTCGAGCGCGCTCTGCACTTCCTTCAGGTTTTTCCCGGCTGCGGCGAGGAGGGCGTCGGCGGTTTTGGCGTCGATCGATGCCGCCAGGATCCCGCTGTCCGCGTTCGTAAAATCATTCGTTAGGGGGACGAGTTCGCCGGCGTGCGGCGAGTTCGGTCCGGTCACGACGAGAAAGGCTTTCGCGCCACGCTCGCGGGCGAGGATCGCCTTGTAACGCAGCGCCGCGTAACGATTCAGTTGCGCGCGGCGCGGACCTTCCGCGTTCTCCGGCACGTAGCGGAGGACGACGACGATCTTGTCTTTCACGTCGAGGTCGGCGTAGGAATCGTAACCGGCGTCCTTGCCCTCGGCCGCGACGACGAGCCCGTAACCGGCAAAGACAACGTCGCCATTCGCTTCTCCGTTTTTGCTGAAAGGAAGGGGGCGAAAGTCCTGCTCGAGCGTCGCCTTCATTGCCTGCGCGCCCGTGATTTCGAGCCGTGTCTTCTCGGGAATGACGCGCTCTCCCGCGTTGAACTGGAAGGGGAGCATGAAATTCTCGCCGAAGGAGTGCAGCCCGATCTGGCGAAAATATTCGGCGAGCCAACTCGCTGCGCTCTGCGCGCCGGGACTGCCGGTGAGGCGGCCATCGCGTGCCGGATCGGCCAGCCAGCTTACTTCGCGCTGCAAATCGGCGGCGCTGATCTCCGGCGATAAACTCGGCGCCGGGGTCGATTTGCCTAACGAGCGCCGGGGCGAGGCCGCGATTGCCGCGCGCGCCGCCGCGTCGTTCCAATCGGCCAGGAAAAGTTGCGACTTCCCATCGGCCGTCCGGCCGCTCGTCCAGCAGAGCTTTTTCCCATCCGGAGAAAAGACCGGCAGACCGTCGAATCCCGGCGTGAAGGTGACCCGGACCGGCTCGTGCTCGCCCTGCGCGTCGACCATGAAAAGCTCGAAGTTTTCGAAGCCGAGCTTGTTCGAAGTAAAGATGATGTATTGGCCGCTCGGATGAAAAAACGGCGCCCAGGACATCGCATGGAAATCGGTCACGCGCTCTTTGTCGGAGCCGTCGAGCTTCATCGTCCAGACATCGGCCTGCACGCCGTTTTCCTCGAAATGGCGCCAGACAATGCGCAGGCCGTCGGGGGAGAAGAAGGGGCCGCCATCGTAGCCGGGCGCGCTCGTTAGGCGACGGACCTTCGAGCCGTCGGCGTTCATGAGATAGATGTCGCCGAAGAACGAGGGGTCCTGCTCGTAACGCTTGCGCAGCTCCGGCGTGAGGTGGTCGAGGGGAAAGGCGCCGCGGAGCGAGCAAAAGACGATCTGTTTGCCATCGGGCGAAAAGCCGCCCTCGGCGTCGTAGCCTAACGAGTGGGTGAGATTGACGAGATCGCTCCCGTCTTCTTTCGCCGACCAGATGTCGAATGCCGGATCGTAATCCCAGGAGTAGCGGCGCTTTTTCCCGCTCGCGCGAAAATCGAGTTCCGCCTTCTGTTTGGCGCCCGCTTCCGGATCGGCATGGGTGGAAGCGAAGATGACCCGATCGGTCCCGGGCTGGAAAAAGCCGCAGGTCGTTTTGCCGGTGCCGGGCGAGACGCGGTGAGTGTCGCCGCTCTCCAGATCGAGCACATAGATCTGATAGAATGGGTTCCCCTCCTCGCGCTCGCTCTGGAAAATCAGCTTCTTCCCGTCCGGCGAAAAATAGCCTTCGCCGCTCCGTTTCCCCTCGAAGATGAGCTGGCGCGGATGCGAAATGAAGCGGGCTTCCTGGGCCGAATCATCGGGTGCACCGAGAGCGGGCGCAGTTAAAGAGAGAAGGCCAAGGAAAAAAGCGGACGCGGTTTTGATCATCACAAGAGGACAAAGTGATCCTTCAATTTGCGCGGCGCGCCAGAAAAATAGTGGTGCAGCGACAACGCGCCCGCGCACGACGCTCATAGAGCGCGCTCGCTGTAGCGGCGGTCTGTGACCGTCGCAGGACACAGCAAGAGACGATGAGCGCAGGTCTTTGACGTCGAGAGCGCCTTCCGCGGCTAGCCACGACGCTCACAGAGCGCCGCTACGACGGGGGACGCGAGCGCGCTATTTCTTCGCCAGCTTCGCCTGCAGAAAAGCCAGCACGGCCGTCTCCTCCGAGCGGAGATGTTCGAACGATTCTGCGAGTGTCTTCTCCGTCCGCATCTTCAGGCCTTCGATCAGGTTGCCGTCGAGATAACTCTCCAGCACCGCCGGATGCACGTAGCACTTCCGGCACACGGTGGGCGTATTCCCGAGCACTGTCGCGACCGCCTTGATCGCGTCCTTCACGTTTTTCTTGGCCTGCGATTGATTCTCGACGGCCTCCTGCGCTTGCAAGGCCATTGCCGCCATCACCGTCCCCGCCCAGGTGCGGAAATCCTTCGCGGTAAAATCTTCGCCCGTGATTTCGTGGAGGTATTCGTTCACGTCGTCCGACGTGATCTGATGCCGCTTCCCCTCCGCATCGAGGTATTGGAAAATTTCCTGGCCAGGCAAGTCCTGCAGCTTTCGGATGATCCTGGCCACGCGCCGGTCCTCGAGATCGACGTCGTGATCGATCCCGCTCTTGCCGCGAAAGCGGAAGCGCACCTTCGCCCCTCTTACATCGACATGTCGTTCCCGCATCGTCGTTAGGCCAAACGATTTGTTTTCCCGGGCGTATTCTTCGTTCCCGATCCGGATGAGAGTTTTCTCGAGCAGCTGGACGACCGTGGCGATCACTTTTTCCCGCGGCAGCCCGCGCTTTTTTAGATCGCGCGTGAGCCGGCGCCGGATCTTCGGCAGGGCCTGGCCGAAGACGACCATCTTTTCATACTTGTTTTCGTCGCGCTCCGCCCGCCAACGTTCGTGATAGCGGTATTGCTTGCGCCCGCGATCGTCGATCCCGGTGGCCTGAAGGTGGCCGTGAGGCGAGGGACAGATCCAGACGTCTTTGTAGGCCGGCGGAATGGCGAGGCGGTTGAGCCGAAGGATGCGGGTTTCGTCCTTGATCTCTTTTCCTTCGGTGTCGAAGTAGACGAACTTTCTCCCGCGCCGTTTG
>JBBQHV010000006.1:0-19914 GCA_038324295.1 Chthoniobacterales bacterium | reverse complement strand
ACCCGATGACAGACGATGCAGCTGATGCCTTCGCGGGAGGTCGGGTTGCGATCCATGTTGCTGGCGAAGATCGGTTCCTGGAGCTGCATCCCGACCTGGGTGTGGCAGCGAATGCAGAAGTCGCCGTTCGTGCCCGAAGTGCGCTTGTCGATTGTCGCCTGCATGGTGTTAAAGATCGGGCTGAGCTGGGCGTAGGCGTGTTGCGAGACGGACCATTGCCGGAACTGCGTCGGGTGACAGGTGGCGCAAGTGGAGGCGGAGGGAAATTTGTTTTCCACCAGGAGCTTGGCATGAGCGGCGGCGGCGTTGCCTTCCGCCGTGGCGGCCGGCTTCGGCGGGGGCGGCTGGACCTTTCCCGGGAGGAGCAACTGATCCGGCATCGGTTCGTTCGTCGCGGGCCCCGAGGGCAGGAGGAGATCGTCACCCGAGGAAGGAGCGCCCGCGGCGGGTTGGGTCCCGGGAGCGGATGGAGCGAGAAGATCGTCATCCGAAGAAGTGGCCGGGGCGGCGGGCGCGGGCGGGGCCGGGAGGAGGAGATCGTCGGCTCCATTTCCTGCCGGCGTCGGCACGGGAGTCGCTGCTGGAGGGGCAGGTGTGGCCGAGACCGCGGGCGTATCCTGGGCCCGGAGCGCGGCCGAACCCATCAGGAAGATGCAAAAAATTATCAGCCTAACGAGAAGTGAACCGGGTGGCCGCATCTGCAGGAGATTGTTTTTTTCCATGATGGGGCGTCAATTCAAAAATATAAATATCTGAGGAGAAAATGCTTGCTGCTGCGGAACGCGATCTCTAAAAAAATGAGCACGTTCAATACCCGGTAGAAGAAAGGATTGTTGATATGAAAGATTTGCGCCAGCCACTTGCTCTTCTCACCCTCACTTTTGCTCTCGGTGGGCCGCTCGCGTTTTCCGCCCAGGTCCACGAGATCGATCCGGCGAAAGTGGTCGGTTCGCAAAAGTGCGGCGAGTGCCACAAGTTTGAAGCGGAAGCCTGGAAGACGACGCCGCACTTCGCCACCTTCGATTCCATGCATCGCAGCCCGGCGGGGCAGAAGATTGCCGGCGCCCTCGGAATTAAGCGAATCAAGGGAGAGAGCCTTTGCCTGACCTGCCACTACACGGTGCAGGCGAAAGGCGGCTCGCCCGAACCGATCTCCGGCGTCTCCTGCGAATCCTGCCACGGCGCGGCGGCCGATTGGGTGAACATTCACAACGACAAAAAACTCTCGAAGGAAGAGCGCCGGACGAAATCGGAAGCGGCCGGCATGATTCGGCCGGAAGACTTGTATGCGGTCGCGGCCAACTGCTACCAATGCCATCTCGTGCCTAACGAGAAGCTGGTGAACACGGGCGGGCACGCCGCCGGCAGCGCCGGATTCGAGCTCGTCTCCTGGTCGCAGGGCATGGTGCGGCACAACTTTCTCATGCCCGACGGAAGCGAGGGCAAGGTGAACAAGGAAGATGATCAAAACAAAAAGCGCCTGATGTTCGCGACCGGCGCGATCCTCGATCTCGAATACAGCCTGCGCGGGGTGGCCAGCGCGACGGAGAAGGCCACCTACGGCATCACCATGGCGCAGCGGGCCAACGCCCTCCGCCAGAAACTGGCCGCGATTCAGAAAGCCGCCCCGACGGATGAGATGGCGCAGATCGTGACGGTCGCGAATGCCGCCGCCTTGAAGCTAAATAACAGGGCGCCCCTCGAAGAAGCGGCCGACAAGGTCGCCGAGCTGGGCAAAAAATTCTCTTCTACTGAAACCGGCGACAAGCTGGCGGGTCTCGACCCAATGATCCCCAAGCCCGAGCAGTACCGCGGAAAGCCCTACCAACCCTGACGCCTAACGACCGGATGGCCTCGACCCATCGTGTTGTAGCCGGGAGCGTTGACCCCGGCCGCGCTGAACTCGGCAAGAGCAGTCCGGCGCCTTCTGCCGCGCGGGTTAGTGCCGCCGGGGTCGACGCCCCCGGCTACAACTGCCAATGGCCGAACTCCTGACCCGCATCTCGCGGCCGCAGCGTTGGGACGTGCCCTTCGACGCCGCCATGACGGAGGAGAAAGTGGGTCGGCTCCTCACCATCCCGCCGCTCTCGACCTTTGATCCGGAGCGGTTCCCTCCCACGATTCCGCTCCGCGGCATCCTCCTGAACGATGCGCGCATCCGGCGCTTCGAAAGCGGCGACATCATCGTGCGGGAAGGTGACTACGGCAGCTCCGCCTTCCTCATTCTGAGCGGAGGCGTGCGCGTCATGCTCGATTCCCTGCCCTCCGCGCAACTCGGCCGCCGCCCTCCCCAAAAGAAAAGTTTTCTCGCTTCTCTCGCCCAACTTTGGTCGCAGCCAAAGTATCCCGAGGTGCGCGATTATTCCGACGGCAAGTTGATGAGCAGCACCGACGCGAGCACGATTCGCTCGCGCCAGGCGACCGGCGACGAGGTTCGCATTTTTCTGCAGGATGTGCCGGGCGTGCTGGAAAAAAATCGCACCGCCCAGCTTGGCCCGGGCGAGCTCTTCGGCGAAATCGCCGCCCTCGCGCGCACTCCGCGCACCGCCACCGTGATCGCGGAAGGGCGCGCGGAACTGCTCGAGCTCCGCTGGCAGGGGCTGCGCGACATTCGGAAATACGCGCCGGAATGGAAACAGCACATCGACCGGCTTTATCGCCAGCGGAGTCTGGCGGCCCACCTCCGGGAGACGCCGCTGCTCAAGGACCTCTCCGATGAAGATGTGCGCAACGTCGCCGAGCACACCCAGTTTGAGAGCTACGGCGATTTTGAGTGGAACGCCTCTTATCGGACGGTGCGCGAAGCTTCCGCGCAAGAGCGTCTCGCGAAGGAGCCGGTGATCGCGCGGGAAGGCGATTACCCGAACGGATTGATTCTTATCCGGAGCGGCTTCGCCCGTCTCAGCCGCAAGTATAATCACGGTGAGCGCACCATCAGCTACCTCGGGAAAGGCGACGTCTTCGGTCTTCCTTCTCTCCTCTGTGGCGCGCAATTTTCGGAACGGGTCGGCCTCCAGTTTTCTCTCCGCGCCATTGGCTACGTCGATGTCCTCGTAATTCCGACGCCGATCTTCGATCAGTTCATCGCCCCGCGCTTTAGTGAGAAGGAGGTCGTGGAATTGCGCGAGCGCGTCGAACGCTCAAGCCAAATCAATCTCGGAGAGGACGCGGAAGCGACTTTCGGTCCGGAAATGATCGAGTTCCTCGTCGAACAGCGCTACGTCAACGGCACCGCCGCGATGTTGATCGATCTCGATCGCTGCACCCGCTGCGACGATTGCGTCCGCGCCTGCGCCGCGAGCCACGATAATAATCCGAAATTCATCCGCCACGGCCGGGTCCAGAACGGCATCATGGTCGCGAACGCCTGCATGCATTGCGTCGATCCGGTCTGCATGATCGGTTGCCCGACCGGCGCGATTCATCGCGAGTCGCTCGAAGGGCAGGTCGTGATCAACGACCTGACCTGCGTTGGTTGCGCGACCTGCGCGAACAGCTGCCCTTACGACAACATTCAGATGGTCGAGATTCGCGATCGCGGCGGCAGATTTATCGTCGATGAAGCGACCCGGACGCCGATCCTGAAAGCGACCAAGTGCGACCTCTGCATGGATCAACTGGGCGGCCCGGCCTGCGTGCGCGCCTGCCCGCACGACGCTCTCATTCGCGCCGATATGCTGGAGGTCGACAAACTGGCGAGGTGGCTCAATCGGTGAGTCCGCTTCTCGTTAGGCGAATTTGTCTTTCCGCCGGGCTCCTCGTCCTTTCGGCGGCGATGTTCTTCCTCTGGCGCGTCTGGCGCGCCGCCCTCCGCCCGGATGCGATTTACACCGGGCTGCTCCTCATTTTTCTGGTCCTCGCTCTGACCCTTTTCAATGCCCGCAAGAAGCTGCCCTTCATGCCTCTCGTAAAAGCGTCGACCTGGCTGCAAATCCACATCTATGCGGGCTGGTTTTGTCTTTTTGTCTTTCTCCTCCACATCCGCTTTCGCATTCCCAGCGGCGCCTTCGAGATCACCCTCGCGCTCGTTTTTTGCATCGTTATACTGAGCGGTTTTTTCGGTCTTTTCATCAGCCGCGACCTCCCTCCGCGCATGGCCATCTCCGGCGAACCGCTCCTTTACGAGCGCATCCCGGCCTTTCGCCTCCGTATTCAGCGCGAGGTCGAGGATCTCGTCAGGCAAGCCGAGCGCGAAACCGATTCCTCCACTCTGGGCAACTTTTACGTGCAATATCTGCGCGATTTTTTTACCCACCGCCCGAGCGCCTTTTCCGCCCTCCGCCGCGGCGAACGCAAATGGCACACCCTCCTCGCCGAAACGGCCGCTCTCGATCGCTATCTGAACGAGCGCGAAAAGGCGATCGCCGCCGAAGTGCGCGATTGGATCGAGACGAAGCACAACCTCGATTTCCAGTACGCTTCGCAGCGCCTCCTCAAGTTCTGGCTCTTCGTCCACATTCCTTTTACCTACAGTTTGATTTTGCTTGGGATAGCGCACGGAGTCGTCGCAATGCTCTACGCCGGGAGGTGAAATGCAGCGACCGCTCGATCCACTGAGGTTCAAAGAAAATCGCTACGAGCGACCGAACCAGGATTGGGTTTGCGGGCACGCTGCGGATGGGCGCGCCTGCCCGCTCGGACCGGACGCGCGAGGCAACTGCCGCCACACCGGCGAGTGCGTCCCGGCGAAGAAAGGCGATCGCTGGTCATGCATGCGAAGCGACGCCTCCGGCGGCAAGTGCGCGGAAGGCCCGCTCCCCAACGGCGCCTGCGCGCATCCCATCCCGCCCTGCCAGCCGGTGCCTTCGATTCGCCGTTCCCGCGGAAGTTTTGTCTGGCTGCTCATCGCCCTAACGACTGGCGCGCTGATTATTTTGTTTAGCCGTGACAGCTTCCGGCAGCGCTGGACCGATCCCGGCAAGCTGACAAACGCTCACGCCACGTCGGCGGCAAAATGCAGCGAATGTCACGCCATCGAAGGCCCCGATCAGGATCTGCGCGCCGCTTTTGTTTTCCCGGAAAGAAGCCGTGTCGCGGATAGCCAGCTTTGCTTGAAATGCCATGCGCTTGGCGATCATCCGCTCGAGCCCCACAGCGTCTCCCCCGTCCGTCTCATCGCGCTGGAAAGTAAGCTGACCTCTTTGCCTAACGAATCGGGAGCGGCTACGCCCGCCCTTCTCCAGGCCGGTCATCGGCTCAACCCGATCCGCTCCGACACCGGGCAGGTCGCCTGCATGACCTGTCACCAGGAACATCAAGGCCGGCGTTTTGATCTCAAACGTCTTTCCAACGCGCAATGCCAGACCTGTCATTCGCTCCAATTCGCCAGCTTCAAGAATGGGCATCCGGAATTCTCCAACTATCCTTATCGTGGACGCACTCCGATCTTTTTCGATCACGCCAGCCATCTGCGGCAGCACTTCGGCGAGATGAAGGAGAAAGCGCCGCGCACCTGCCAGGATTGCCATGTGCCCGATTCGGCCGGCCGCTTCATGAAGGTGAAAGATTTCGCGAAAAGCTGCGCGGCCTGTCACGAATCCCAGATCGAAGGTGCGGGAATGATCGTAAAAGGTGCGGCCTTTTTCACCGTCCCGGGAATCGACGCCGACACGCTCGCGGCCAAGGGGATCAGCATCGGCGAGTGGCCGAAATTTGCCGACGCCAAAATCACACCCTTCATGGAATTGCTTTTGCGCCGGCAACCGGCGATGGGGACCGCGCTCGATCAACTGCACGGCGTCGATCTGCTTGATCTGACGAAAGCGACGCCGGAGGAGCTTGTCGCCGCGGAGAAATTTGCCTGGGGCGTGAAGGAGTTGCTCTTCCACCTCGTCGTCGACGGGCAATCGTATCTGCAAAAAGAATTGCAAGGCGAGATCGCTCCCGCCGGGATCGAAGTGCCGCGCTCGGCGCTGCTCGCGGCCCAGCGGGATTGGATGCCGCACTTGCTCACGGAGGTCGCGAATTACGAGACTGGAATCAAGCCGCCTTTGCCCGCTCCCGCGAGGCCGGCCGCGACACCGGAGCCTTCGGCCAAGCCGGCCGCAAACGGAGACGAATCGCTTGTCGGTGGCGACGATCTGACTGCCGCGGCTTCGCCTTCACCTTCGCCGGCCGCGGAGGAAGGCGACTTGCTAGGCGGGGGCGCCGATCTCACGACCGCGACTGTTTCGCCGACACCTTCGCCGGCCGCGACCGGTAACGAGGACCTGACGGGTGGCGATCTTCTCCAGGGCGGCGCGGCGGAAAGTCCGGCGCCATCGGCGACGCCGACCGCGGCGCCCGCGGTCGAACCGAAACCTGCGGAAGAGTGGGTCGCCGCGGGCGGTTGGTATCGGCCGCAGGATAGCTTCACTCTCTATTACCGGCCGATCGGTCATGCCGATCCCTTCCTTCAGGCCTGGCTCACGACCGCCGGAAAACTCGCCCGCCGCTCAGCGCCGCCGGCGGCGCAGACGGTCTTTCACGAGCTCGCCACGCCGCAATCCGCTGGCCTCTGCATGAAATGCCACACCGTCGAAGCGAGCGGCGAAGCCATGCGAGTGCAATGGCTCCCCGCGGAATCAACTCCGAAAAAGAAATCGTTCACCACTTTCCGCCATACCACCCACCTCAGTCTCTTTGGCAACACCGCTTGCGAAACCTGCCACACGATTGATCCCAAAGCGGATTACGCGAAATATTTCTCGGGCGCGACTGGCGCCGAGGCCGAGCGCGACCCGAACCATTTCCAAAGCAACTTCGCGCCGCTCTCGAAAATGCTCTGCACCCAGTGCCACCAGCCGAAAGTGGTGGGCGATTCCTGCCTGCTTTGCCACCGCTATCACGCAGGCCCGGGCAGCGGCGAGATCGCGGGTGGCCGCAACACGCTCCGGCCATTGTTGGGCGAAAAATAAGCTGGCTGTCGGAACCGGATTCTCCACTACCAGCGGTCGGTGGGGCCGACGATCTCCGCTCCACCGGTGGTCGGGAGCAATGAAAGTAAGGCTTCCCAACGAAGCAGGCGAAGTGCTATAACCGCCATAACTTCGTAAAAATGCGCCAACGTCTTCTTTCTCGCCGTTCTCCCGGTTTCGCTCTTCTTCTCTTCTCGCTTTTTTCTCTGGCGTTCAGTTCCTGCCAGCAAAAGGTCGTCCTCGTCCCCGGGGAAAATGATCTGGTCGTGCTGAACGGCTGCGTCATCTCCGCCTGCAACTATCTCGCCGTCGTAAAGACGCAGCACAGCCTTGATCGAAATTTTTGGGCGAAGATTCTGCTCGTGCGCTATCAGAATCATCCGGCCGGCCACGCCTATTGCGTCTGGGAAACGGACGGGACGATTTATGGCTACGATCGCAACGCCGGTTCTTTTCCGATCCCGATTTACACCCGCGAGCCGAAGCTGATCGCGACGGCGCTGGCCGAAGGTCTTTCCAAGGCGCTGAACGAACGGCTCCTTGTCGCGCAAGCCGATTTCGTCGAGCCGACGAAGGTGGAGCTTTACAAGTTTTAGCGTCCGGCGCGGTCGCGGGAGTCGGGCAAAAAAAACGCGACCATTGCTGGTCGCGCCGCAAAGCTGAGGAAGGCTAGGTTACGTTATTATTTCGGTAGTGGCTTCCTAGCTTGCACCTTTCTTTAAGCAGCGTGTGTGCCAGTGCTGCAGAATGCCAAAGCTTTTTCTTGAAAAACGAGAACGATGGCCGCTTCATTATTTCATGAAGCCGATCTCTCTCGTGGCCTGCTGCCTCCTCCTTTCTTGCGCGACACTTCAGGCGGGTCCGCACGAGCCGAAGGGAAAAGCCAAAATCACCAAGAACGAGGCCGAGCATATCGCTTTGAAGGGTTTACCGGGCGGGCGCGTGACGGCGGCGAAATTGGAAACGGTGAAGGGAATGCTCGTCTGGTCGGTCCAGATTGTGCAGGAAAAATCCAAGCCCGCAACCCAGGTCGAGGTCGATGCGATGAGCGGCCGCATCCTCTCATCGCGGGGCGTGAAGCCGTAGCGCCCTGCCTAACGACTTACTTTTTTCCCCAGATCTTCGCGAGGTAGCCGACCCGCCCCGAGCCGACGTGATAGGCTTCGAAGGCTTCCGGGTTTTTCAGGTAATATTTCTGGTGATATTCCTCCGCCGGGTAAAACGTTTTTCTCGGCAGAATCTCGGTCACGATCGGTTGGTCGAAGCGTCCCGATTTGGCGAGCTTTTCCTTCGCCGCCTCGGCCGTTTTTTTCTCGTCCTCGTTCCCGTAATAAATCGCCGCCTGATAAGAGAGCCCGATATCGGCGAACTGACCGTCGGCCTGCGTCGGGTTGATGTTGTGCCAGAAAATGTCGAGGAGCTGATCGTAGGAAATTTTCTCCGGATCGTAGGTCACTTCGATCGCTTCGCGGTGCTGCGTTTTGTGCGCGGAGACGAGCTCGTAATTAGCCGTCTCCTTCGTTCCGCCGGTGTAGCCGACAACAGTTTTCGTGACTCCCTTCGCCTGATCGTAGGGCGGCTGCATGCACCAGAAACAGCCACCCGCGAAGACGGCGGTCTTGGTTTCGGCCTGGGCGGTCAGTGCAGTACCGCAAAAGGTGAGAGCAAGCAGAAGAAGAGAAAAGATTTTGTGCATAATTCCCGGTTAAGAGTCGATGAGCAGTTTGAATATTCCAGCGATTGAATTGATCCCGGCCGATTACTTTGCCCCGCTCGATCCGGCGCAAATCTTCCCGCGCCCGGCTCCTTTGGAAATCGATCTCGGGTGCGGCGACGGAAGTTTCCTGGTCGAGCTGGCGGAGAAATTTCCGGAGCGCAATTTCCTCGGGATCGAGCGTCTCCTCGGCCGGGTCCGGAGCGCCTGCGGAAAAGTGGCGCGGGGCAATTTGCCTAACGTTCGCGTCCTGCGGGTGGAATCCTCCTACGCCGTCCAATATTTGCTCCCGCCGGCTTCGGTCGCCGTGGCGCATCTGCTTTTTCCCGATCCCTGGCCGAAGAAGCGTCATCAGCGAAGGCGCATCGTGACAAGGGATTTTCTGGCTCACCTTCATCGCGCGCTCGCGCCCGGCGGGCGTTTCCGCCTTGCCACCGATCAGGAGGATTATTTTCAGGCGGTCCTGCAATTGATCTCGCCCGACGATTTTCGGGAGGAGAGCGCTAAGGACAGTGAAATTTTTCCCTTAACGACTTTTGAACAACGCTTCGCCTCCGCGGGAACGCCGATTTATCGGCTCGAGCTGCGCAAGATTTCCTGAGGTTCGAGAAAGGAACTCGCGCGCCAGCTCTTTTCGAAGAACTCCAGTTTCACCGCGCCCGTCTCGTCCTGACGAAAGAGCGCGATCCCGCGATCGCGGACCATCTGCGCCCAATCGTCCGGAATCCTCTCCCGCGCCGGAAAATCAAAGGAAGTCGCTACGATCAGGCGCGGGTGAACTGCGTCGAGGAATTCTTCCCGGCTCGCTTCGCCGGAGTAGTGACAGCCTTTAATCAGGACGTCGCTTCTCAGTTCGTTAGGCTGTGCGAGCAGGACCCCTTCCGTTTTCCGGCCGCTGTCCGAGACGAAAAGCACACGATCCTTTCCGATATCCACCCGCACAACGAGGGCCTCGTCGTCCGCCGCTTTCGCCTCATATTCAGCCGGCGGATAAAGGATGTGCGCGGTGACGTGCCGCGAAATGCGGATTAAGTCGCCGGCTGCGACTCGTTGCCGATCCGGCAGCCGATCGATCAAGACATGATGAATGCGCGACCGGTCTGCCGCCGCATTATCGATCACGCGGCGCGGACGGAACTCGTCGAGCACCGCGGCCGCGCCGCCGATGTGCAGCGAGTCGCCGTGGCTCAAGAACAGGCCGTCGAGGCGATCGATCCCGCGCGAATGCAGATAATCGCGCAGGAAGCCTTCGTAATTGCGCGCGCTCCCGGCATCGAAGAGCCAGTCTTCGCCCTCCGTTCGCAGGTGCACCGCCGCCCCCGCGCCCGCATCGAGCACCGTGATCTCCGTCTGTGCGAAGACCGGCCAATGCGGCCGCTCCACATAAGCGTGCCCGCCCGGCAACTGCGAAAAAACCTGCACCAGCCCCAGAATCGCCTGGGACAAACTCCAGTTCGCGTTGTTAAAAACCAGCGACAGCCAGCCCGAAAGCGGCGCCGCCAGGAGCGACATCATCCCGACAGCCAAAACACAGAATGCGATCGGGACGACGAGGAGATTTGCCAGGAGAGAGATCGGCGTAATCAGGTAGAAATACCAAATGATGAGAAGCAGCGAACCCGCCCAGGCCGCCGCCGAGACGGAAATCCCGCGCGCCATCCAGGCATATCCACGCTCGAAAACGCGCCGCGCCGGACTCACCAGACTGCGGGGCAGAAACGGATCGGTCGCGCTGAGGCGGAGGAGCGGACGAAAGATTTTCTCCTGCCCGATAATAATCGTGGCCACAACCGCAAAGGAGAGCTGAAAGCCGGCGGCGAAGAGCTGGTTGGGATCGACCGCCAGAATAAGGACGGCGGCCGCCGCCAGGCTGTTCAGAGCGAGGACGGGGCGTTCGAAGAAAATCCCCCCTAACAAAAAGGTGGCCATCGTCGCGGCGCGCAGACTGGAGACGTGCAAGCCGGTGATCGCGGAATAGAAAAAGAGAAACGGGATGATGAGCGCGGCCGCCGCATTGCGCGGCAGTTGCAGAAGACGAGCGAGAATCCAGAGCAACTGAGCAATGATTCCCACGTGCAATCCGGCAACCGCAAACAAGTGCAACGTGCCGGTCTGCTGAAATGGTTCCTCGATATCGTCAGGCGTTTCGTGGCGCAGGCCGAGCGCCATCCCCTTGATCAGCGCGCAGACCTGAGGCGAATCCTCCAAACCACGGGTGAGGCTTTTCTGCATCCAATCCCGCGCCTGTGTCGAGAGCCGCAGGATAAGGTTTCCGCCGCTCCCCCTAACGATCCCGCCGTTCTCCGGGTAACGAGCAAAGATCGAGTGGAAAACATCCTGCCGGGCGAGATAAGCGCGCAGGTCGAAGACTCCCGGGTTGCGGGCCGGCGGGATCGGTTCGGCCATGCCCGCGAGGTGGATTTGGTCGCCCATCTCCGGGTCACCTTTCCAGCGAACCCGCACGGTCGCGTCGGATGTCTCCTCTTTTCCACCCAACTGAATCGCGGAAAGCTTGAGCAGGAAAGTTTTGAATCCGGCGTTCCCGACTTTCGGTTCAGTCAAGACCGCTCCCTCCACCTCCACCGGCCGCGGGCGCTCGCCGATCTTCCTCGCCAACTTCCGTCCCGGGGCATCGAAAAATTGGGCGGCATGCAGGCTGAAGAAGCAACCGGCTACGAGCAGATAGGCCAGCACCTGGCGCGGACGCCAGAGGCAAAAAGCCGCTGCTAATAGCGACGCGATGAGCGCGGGGGCCTCGAGAGCCGGCACGCTCCATTCCGCCGCCAGGATTCCGACCACCGCCGCGAGCGCGACGCCCACCAGCGGCTGACGAGGTGTTCTGCGGGGATTCACACATTCATATCATTACCGGCCGTTCGCTGCGTCGATGAAATTGTGCAGCGCCCCGCGGCATTGGCGGCTGACCGCTACGACTGGCGGCTTTCCGCGAAGAGCGCTCACCTGAGCGACGGCTGACGGCTTTGGCCCTTTCCGGCAAGGCGCTGCAGGCCTCCGCTCGGTTCCCGCCCTTGCAACCTTTTGGTGCATATGCACCAAAAGGTTGCAGCAGCGCCGGAAAGGGTTCCGGGGCTTTTCTACAATGTTCGTGAGCTTTTTTGCCGAGAATCGACCTGCGCTGGCAATGCCTGCACGTTGGAGACCGGGCGAAGGGGAGAAACGGTCCGGGTAAGGAGCGCAAGGAGCGCGCGAGGTATTTTTCTCAGCTACTCGATCGGAGCTTGCCCGCGCCGGCGCTGAAGCTGCCCAAAATTCGTCTCGCTCTACCCAGCGTCTCGATGCGCCGCGCCCAAGCCCGCTTGCCGAGATAACCGGGTGGAAGTAGCTCGCGCGGGAGGAGCGGATCCGCGCGGACCGCCTTTATCCAGGCTTCGCGTTCAGTCTCGGCCCAGCGGTGCATTGCTTTGGCTTGCCCTGGGCTGCTCAATCGGCCCGCCGGTCTCGCTTTCAAAATATCGAGATGCCGCTGATAGCGACGATTGATGAACTCGAAGTCCCAGGAGCCAGTGACGATTTCGGCGTCTGTTTCACCGGCGCAGGGTCTCGCTTCCAGTAAGACGAGTGATTCGACATCGGCCTTTGCTCCGCGTAGCGCTTCGATCTCTGCGGCCATGGAATGGGGCGTGATCCAAACGCTATTCTGCAAGTAACCAAAGCCCCGGGCGTGGAGATATCTTCTGAGCCGAGAACGTCGCTTGTTCTGGGCCAGGGGGACATCGAAGAGCACGAGGCGCCAGCGCCCATCCCAAGGGCGAGACCAATGCGCAACTGGATCCCGTCCTCCGAGAGCATGAAGGCGGCCTTTGCTCGTGAGACGATAAAGGCGGGTGCGGGCGGCGGCCGATTCTTTTCGCTCGAGAAATTTCTCCTTCTCGAGAGTCGCGAGTTGTCGCTGGAGGCCGTTGCGATAGGCCCAGTTTTCGAAAGACCCGTTGAGATTACGGAAAGTAGGCCGGGTTAGCTGTTCGGCTGACCAGAGCAGAAAGTACAAGAACTCTTCGGTCTTCGGTTGCACGAGGGAAGCTCATAAAATGAAAAAACGCGGAGCGCGGCAAGGTTGCAGGAGCGCTGGCGCTTTTACTGCGCGGATTTCACTCCGTCTGGCGCGCTGCGATCAAATCCAAATTGCTTCAGCAAGGTTCGTTCATATGCTTGCACGACCGTGCCGACTCCTTTTTCGCACAAGAGGCGAACCAAACTCCCGCCGCCGGCGAGCTCCCAAAACGGAGAAAAAACGGCCTCGGCCACCCGGGTCAGTCTGAAGCCCGGGAGCGACTGGCATAAGCGCAATTTTCTCACCGAAGTCCTGATCCCGTCGCTCTTCACGAAGCGCTCCGGCGACCGGGTGCAGCCGCTCTTTCCCAAGGTCCGCCCGGGCGAAGTCTGCATCACCTGGATCGGGCACGCCTCCTTCCTCATCCAGCTCGAAGGGATGAACGTCCTGATCGATCCGAATTGGTCGATGTGGCTGAAAGTGATCAAGCGCCTGAAGCGGCCCGGGCTGCACATCGACACCCTGCCTTCGATCGATTTCGTGCTCGTGACCCACGCGCATTTCGATCATCTCGATCGACGCAGCCTGCGCCGGGTCGCGGCCGGGCAGCCGATCGTGGTGCCGACCGGGGTGGGAAATTTGGTGCACGATCTCGGGTTTCACACCGTGCACGAGCTCGGCGAATGGGAGCAGGTCCAGCTCGGGCCGCTCCGCGTCTCGCTCACGCCCTGCGCCCATTGGGGCGCGCGCATGTTGACCGACAGCCATCGCGGCTTCGGCGGATTTGTGATCGAAGCAAACGAGCGCTCGATTTTTCACTGCGGCGACAGCGCCTACTTTCCCGGGTTCGAGGAAATCGGGAAGCGTTTCCCGATCGAGATCGCGCTCCTCCCGATCGGCGCCTACGATGCGCCGAGCCGGCGTGAAGTGCACATGAATCCGGAGGAAGCGGTGCGGGCCTTTCTCGAGCTGCACGCGCAAAAGCTGGTCCCGATGCATTACGGAACTTTTCGCCTCGGCTACGAGCCATTGCACGAGCCGCCGGAGCGCCTGCTCTCGAGCGCGCGCGCCCACGGCGTTGAAGAAAAAGTGCTTGTCATGACCGAGGGGCGGCCGGTCGTCCTTTGATCGCAGAATCCTTGCCACGGATCGACACGGATAATCAGAATTGATTTTCTGAATCCGTGAAAATCCGTGTTCATCCGTGGCGAAATCTTTTTTCCGCGTGCGGGGCGGGTGCGCTCGTCCTTGTGTTTTGCGGTATTCTTCTCTGGCATAATCCCGGGCTTTTCTGGAACGACGACTACGAGATTTCCATTCTGCCGGTCTTTGCCGATATGGCGCGGAGCTGGGGGGAAGGGCACTGGCCATTGCTCAGCCCGTACTCCTGGGTCTGCGGCAATCTCGCGGGTGAGTTTCAGTACGGCACCTTTTCTCTTTTCGTTAACGCGGCGGTTGTTCTGATCTGGAAATTTCCGCTCGGCTTCGCGGAGCAGGCCGCGGCGCTTTCCATGGCGCATCTTTTTGTGCTCGCGGCCGGCGCCTTTCTCCTCGCGCGGCAACGCAGCCTAACGACTCCTTTGTCGACCATGGTCGCGCTGGTCGCGGCTTTGAACGGCTGGATCCTCTGCTGGGGCGCGACCGATTGGTTCGGCGCGCTGGCCGCTTTCGCCTGGCTGCCGTGGGCCTGGTGGGGAATGGAGCGGGCGCTCGATCGGGCGCGCTCGCCCTGGCGTTTTCTTTGGCCGGCGCCGTTCGTTTATCTGCTCGTGACGGGCGGATTTCCCTACACCGTCCTGATGCTCGCCCTCGTCGCGGCGTGGCTGGCGGCGAGGTCGTTAGGCGAAAGCCGCCGCTTCACCTCGCTTTGGCCGCTGGCGCTCGGTCTGGCCCTGGGGCTCGGACTTTCCGCGCCCGCCTGGCTCGCGCTCTTCGATTACGTGCACGGTTCGGTCCGCGTCGAACAGGCGAGCGCCGACTCGCATTGGCAATGGCTCGTTCCGCCGGCGGCGCTTCCGGGTTTCGTCTGGCCCGGCTGGACCGTGCGCTGGGCGGATTTTTCCACCCGGCTGCGGCCGCACGCTGCGGTCGAGCTCGCCTGCGGGACGGTGCCGCCGCTCGCGCTTCTCGCCGGGCTCGTCTTGCGCCGCGGCCGGTTCGTTAGGCAAGCAGGCTGGGAACTCGGGCTCCTCGCTCTCGTTCTCCTCATCACGATGTTGCCGAGCGCCGGCGTATTTCGCTGGAGCTTTCGCTGGCTGCCGCTCCTCCACCTCACCCTTGCTTTGGTCGCGGCCGAAGCGCTTGCGGAATTTCAATTCGCGAAAGCATGGCGCTGGTTCTGGCCCGGGGCGGTTTTCGTATCGCTCCTCGTCACTTTTCTCGTTCTGCCCACTAACGTCGGGGTGCCGAAGTATCCTTTCGCGGCCAGCCTGACGAGTCCGCGACCGCTCGACCCGGCGCGACTTTACCTCAGTGTTTATCCGCCCCCGGAGGGAGCCTATCGCGTCGGGAATCACCCGCAGCCGGTCGGGCAAGTGACGCGGCCCGGGAGCACTTCGATGTGGGCGGGCGTGCGTTTGATCAACGGCTACAGCCCGATCCGCGGTGCGGGCGTGGGCCGCGCATTTGCCTTTTATACTCATGGCGAGATCGATCCCGGGATGGCGGAGTATCTGCTCGGCTATGAGGGAGGCTCGGACGGGCTCCTCGCGCGGATCGGAGTCGACGGGATCATCGTGGCGCGGGAAATCGCGACCGTTCCGAAACCGGCCAGGGAATGGCTGCTCGCCTACGAAAACGAGGAAGGCCGGGTCTATCACCGGGCCGGCGGGCCGCTCGCGCGCATCCGATCGGCGGCTACTTCGCCTGACGAAAAGCTGGCGAAGGCGACGGTGCGATTGTTAGGCGATTCGCGCGCAGAAATTGTCGCGGAGGTAAATGTCCCGACGGGGCAGGCTCCAGCGCTGCTCCTTTTCTCACAGCCCTTCTTCGAGGGCTATCGGGCGACGCTCGAGGGCCGGTCGATTGCAGTCGATTCGTATCGCGGTTTAATTCCGGCAATCAAACTTCCCCCCGGCGCCCATGGTCGCCTAACGATGGTCTATCGCCCCTCGTGGCTGCTGGCGGGAGGCGCGGTCGCCGCGCTCAGCCTCCTCCTGATCCTGATCGCCGGGGTCTGCGCGCTCCGCGCCCGGCCTCAATAAACGTCGCGCTTGTAACGCTTCTCGTTCTTCAACTTTTCGACGTACTCGTTCGCTTCCTCGACGCTCTTGCCGCCTTGCTGCTGCACGATTTCGCGGAGCGATGCATCCACGTCCTTGGCCATGCGCTTGGCGTCGCCGCAAACGTAAAAATAGGCGCCCTCCTCGAGCCATTTCCAAATCTCACCGGACGATCCCATCATCCGGTTTTGCACATAAATCTTATGCGCCTGGTCGCGCGAGAAGGCGGTGTCGAGTTTCGTCAGGATGCCGTCGGCGATGAATTGCTCGAAGTCTTCCTTGTAATAAAAATCGCTCTGCTCGCGTTGCGCGCCGAAGAAGAGCCAGCACTTTCCGCGGGCCCCGATCGCCTTGCGTTCCTGCAAGTAAGCGCGAAAAGGCGCCACTCCGGTCCCCGGCCCGACCATGATGATGGGCGCGTCGGGGTCTTCCGGGAGGTGGAATTTCGAGGCTGCAGGATAAATCAGGGCGGGCGAATCGGAGCAGCGTTCGGCGAGAAAGGCCGAGCAAACACCTTTCCGTTTCCGGCCGTGGCTCTCGTAGTAAATCACGTCGACGATAAAATGCACCGCCGTCGGATGGACTTTGAGACTCGACGCGATCGAGTAGAGACGGGGCTGCAGTTTCGGCAAAAGAGCGACGAATTCCTGCGGCGCGAAACGGACCGACGGATGTTCGATGAGGAAGTCGATCACCTCCATTCCCCACAAATACGTCTCGAGGTCGTGCTTCCGATTTTCGTGCAGCAGTTCCTTCAGGAGCGGGGCGGCGGAGGCGCGTTCCGCGATCGCGCGGAGCAACCTGGGAGTCGCCTGGGTGATGGAGTGATTGCGCAGGAGCGCTTCCCGCAGAGTGGTCTCGGGCGCGCCTTTCAGGCCCGCGACCGGCTCGTCGCCCTTCGCGCAGAGCCTGGCTAGAATTTCGTCGACGAGGTCGGGATCGTTCGTCGGATAGACCGCCATGGAATCGCCGACCTCATAGCTCAGCCCGGACCCTTCCACCGAGATCTCGAAGTGCCGCGTGACCTTTTCCGAGTCGGGACGATTAAGCCGGCGATTGACGAAGACTTTGCCGGGAAAAGGATTTTTGCGCGAGTAAACGGGCGAGGAAGATTCGTTAGGCATGTCGGATCGAGCAGTCTGCCGCGGAGGCGCGGTGGCAAATGTTCTAACCGGATTCGGGCGCTCGGCAACGCCATTCTGGATTTTGCGCGACGCGCCTCACGCCAGCGCGGCGCGTCCCCGCAGAGACGATCAGGAAAAGTTGGAGAGTTGCTGTCATCGCGAAATTTCTTCTCCGGGGAGGACGGGGCGCCACCCCGTCGCATTGGGAGAGTTTCTCCCAATGCATTTTTTGCGCGGAGCGCAACTCCTGGCGCGGACTTTTCGTTAGGCATGATCCTGCGTGTTGTTCGGCGGAGACTCCGCCGAACGACGGGTTAACAACCCGTCCTCCCCGGAAGGTCCCCGCCCAGTGGGAGGGGCGAGCGTTGGGTGGCTGGTTCCTCTGCGGGCCGACGCTCACTCCCGCGCTTCCCAAAGCGAAGCGTCCAGCGCCAGAGAAAGCGTCTAAAGCGGCAGCGTCAGCTGAGGAATTCCGCGAGCGGCTCCATCGGCTCGATGTGCGCGCAGAAAATCTTGAAGGCGGCGAGGATCGGCACCGCCAGGATGACGCCGACGATTCCCCACATCCAACCCCAAAAGGTGAGGGAGAGAAGCACGATCACAGGGTTGAGCGTGAGCGAGCGGCCCATCACCATCGGGGTGATGAAATTTCCCTCGAGTGAGGCGAGCACGAAATAGCTGGCGGGAAAGAGGAGCGCGTAGCCGACACTATTGTAGCTCAGGATCGCGCCTAACGTCATGAAGATGATGCCGGCGAGCGCGCCAAGATAGGGCACGAAATTGAGGACTGCGACCATCACGCCCCACATCGTGGGATTGGGGAGGCCGAGGAGACCGACGCACAAGCCGACCGCGAAGCCGAGGCAGCAGTTGATCAGCGTGACGGTAAAAAGATAGCGCGAGACCTGGCCTTCGATCTCATGCGCAATCGAGACGGCCCGTTTTTTATCCGAAAGCGTCGGCATGAGGCGGATAACCTTGCCGAGAAAGACGCCGTCGTACGCGAGCAGGAAATAAAGCAGAATCAGCACCGTGAGGGTGCTGACTATGAACTCCGGCGTCTGCACTATGACCTTGTCGGAAAGCGGATGCTGCTTCACTTCGACGGTCGGCGTTTTGTCCTTGCTGGGCGCGGGAGCGGCCAGGTTTTCGATCGCCCCACTGGCCTGCGCGACCTGCTCCATCGGCTTTTTCAGGGGCATGAGTTTTCGCTGAAACTGGTGCAGGCTGTAGGGCGCTTTTTGCAGCCAGCCGGCCGCCGGCGCGGTCAGGAAAGAAATGCCGTAGCCCAGCAAGGCAACGAGCGAGAGAAGGAGAACGGCCGCGCCGAAATGCGGCGAGATCTTAATTTTAGCGAGCCCCCGCACGATCGGCCGGAGCAAATAACTCAGCAGGAGCGCGAGGACGATGGGGAGCAGAAGCGAGCGCAAAAAATACGCGGTATAAAAAACCCCGAGAACGAAGAGGCCGTTGAGCGCGACCGACCGGATGTCGAACGGCCGGGCGAGCAACTCGTGCATGCGGAAGCGCGGCCGGACGACAGTTCCCTCCGGCGCGTCGCTTGTTGAAGGGGCTGGCTCGAGATCGATTTCCACTCTTTTGGATGAATCGTTCGCCGCGCTCCTTTCACGCGCCCGCGCGGTCGCGATAAAGCCACCGGTTGACGAGGCCGCCGATTACGCTGTTGAGTCATCCATGCCTGTTGCCGCATTACGCGCCCTGCTCGAGCAGGCGATCGACTACGCCGGGCTTTTTCCGCCAGCCGATCTCGCGCTCGAGCCGGCTTTGCAAAATCAGGCCGGCTACATCCGTTCCGGCGATCGCTGGATGCTGGGAGCGTTTATTTTGCCGGTGGGAAAATTGGCCGCGGCGGAGGAATTTCTCGCGCAATTTTCGAGTGAGCATTCGCTCCACATTTCCGCATTGGGACCGAAGACCGCGCGGGTGGAAGATTTCCGCGAGGTTTTGGAAACGGCGGCAGCCGCGATCGAGAAGTTTCGCGTCGGGCACGAAGGCGTCGCCTCGATCGGGCAGTTCGAAATACCGTTGCCGCCCGGACCGGTCACCGAGTCGTTAGGCGCGACCCGCGAGGTTTTTCGTCAAACGGCATTGGACTGTTTCTGGGAAACACCGGCCGAGCTCGCGACGGCCACGATCGCAGCACTGGAAGGAAGCGGGGCCGGTTTCAAGCTCCGCACCGGCGGCGTGACGGCGGATGCTTTCCCGAGCGATCCGGAGATCGCGCGCGCCCTGGTCGCGGCGGCGACACATCGGGTCCCGATCAAATTTACCGCCGGTCTGCATCATCCGGTGAAAAAATTTCACGCGAGCGTGGGCACGAAGATGCCCGGTTTTCTCAACGTCCTCGGGGCCGGCGTCCTCGCCGCGGAACACGCCTGGGACGAAAACCAGACCGAAAAAATGCTGGCTGATGAGGACCCGGCATCGTTCGCTTTTGGCGACGCATTTTTTGCCTGGCGCGAATGGAAAATTTCGACCGAACAGATCGCCGCGCGCCGCCCGCTCGTGAGGTCGTTAGGCAGTTGCAGCTTCGACGAACCGCGCGACGATCTGCGCGCGCTCGGTTTGTTTTAGGCCGTGCCTGCGACTCCGATTGTAGGGCGGGCGCTTCCGCCTGCCCGGTTTGCGATTGCGGCAATGACGCTTCAAACTGGGCAGGCGGAGCGCCCGCCCTACAATTAGATCCAATGGCTACTCCACTGCGTTCCTTCATCGACGTCGCACCGGACTCGCATTTTCCGCTCGAGAATCTGCCTTTCGGCATCTTCCGCCCTCGCGACGGCGTCGCGCGCGCGGGAGTGGCGATCGGCGATCTCGTGCTCGATCTCGCGGTCCTCGAAAAGGCCGGCCATTTGCGCGGCGCCGGCCTCGGCGAGAAGCCGGTTTTTGCGCAGGACAGCCTGAACGCTTTTCTCGCGCTTGGCCG
>JBBQHV010000005.1:0-20161 GCA_038324295.1 Chthoniobacterales bacterium | reverse complement strand
GCCTGTTGTGGCCAAACTACCGGCCGAAAGCGAGCAAAATTCCAGCCCGCTACGATTCAATCGGATGAGCAAGTCCAGGCGAAGTTCCGAGCGCGAAGCGATCATCATCGGGGGCGGAATCGCCGGACTTTCTGCCGCAATCTATCTCGGCCGCGCCGAGCGCGACACGCTCGTGATCGATTCCGGCCATTCGATGGCGAAATGGGAACCGGAAGTGCAAAATTACCTTGGTTTTCCGGAAGGAGTCGCGGGCGAAGCGCTGCTCAAATACGGCCGGCGACAGGCGAAGCGTTACGCGGCTGAATTTGCGCAGGACGAGATCAAGAGCGTACGCGCGCGCAAGACCGGCTTCACCCTCCGCGGGCGCCGCACCACCTACCGGACGAATCGGCTCCTCCTCGCGACGGGCATTTTTCATCTCCCGCCGGAAATCCCGGGAGTGAAAGAATGCCTCGGCCACAGCATGTTTTTCTGCAAGGACTGCGACGGCTATCGCGTGCGCCGAAAACGGATCGCGATCTGCGGAGCGAACAACGAGGCGGTCGAGTATGCGCTCGGGATGTTATCCTACTCGGCCTGCGTGGTGGTGGCGACGAACGGCGACAAACCACGCTGGAGCCGGAAGCATCGCGCCTGGCTGAAGGAGTATGAAATTCCGGTCCATCGCGAGAAGATCACCCGGGTGGATCATCGCGGATGCCAGGTGCGCGGGTTGCGCCTGAAGGGCGGGAGCGAGGTGCGGATCGATTACATTTTTACGACGCGGGGCGACATCTTTCACAACCAACTCGCGAAGTCGTTAGGCGCGCGCCTCGATCGGGACGGCCAGATCGAGGTCGATCAATGCATGCGCACGAGTGTGCCGCGGCTCTACTCGGCCGGCTGTGTGACGCCGGCGAACTGCCAGATGATCATCGCCGCCGGCGAGGGAGCGGCCGCGGCGCAGGCGATCAACCGCGATCTCTTCGAGGAAGGTCTGCGCACGCACTCGCTTCGGCGTTTGCGCGAAGTGCAGATCGAAGAGGAACGGACCGTGCCGGAGGAAATACCCTAACGAACGCCTGGCTGACCTGCGCGGTCTCGCCGAATTTCTTCGCAAGATCTTCGAGATGTTCGTCCATGTATTTGGTCTGCCCGAAAATCCGCGTCATGACGCGAAAGAACGGGTTCTTGAATTTCGCCACCTCGGTCAGGACGACCCGGGTGCCGCCTTCGCCGGTCGGCGTGAGATCATAGGTCCACGAGCCGACGAAAGGTCCATTGGTGTCGGCGAGCGTGCGCACGAGGTGCGTCGGCGGGTTGCTCTCGGTTGTGATGATGGTCATGGCCATCCCGCCTCGGAAGGTTTGTCTGGTCGCTTCCTTGCCGTCCACCGGCGCGAGCATTTCCACTTTCTCGGTGTTGCGATTCCACTCCGCCATCTGCTGCACAGCGGCGAGGGTCGCGAAGACGGTCTCCGGTTTTTCTTTTAGCGTGATCGAGCGCGAGACCGTCGTTTTCTCCGGGAGCGCATAACCGATGCAGAGGAGCGCGACGACAAGCAGCCCGATGAGGATGGCGACGTAAAGAATCCATTTCATCCCGCTGTCTTCGCAAACCAAACTCGACCCGACAATCTGAAAATAATCGGCGCCAGGACAAAATTTCCGGGGTTTTCTCTTGAAAACTTTCACGGGATACTGAGTGTCATTCCGCAATCATCTATGGACGCATCTTCTTCGGTCTCGCCGCACGCCGCCCACGATCCGCATCATCACGCCGAGCACGCTCATCACGAGCTCGGCTGGTGGCGAAGCTATGTTTTCTCGACCGATCACAAGGTGATCGGCGTGCAATATCTCATTACCGGTCTCTGTTTCCTCTTCTTCGGTTTCTGCCTCATGATGTTGATGCGCTGGCAGCTGGCCTATCCGGGCAAAGCGCTCCCGGTGATCGGGACCATGATCGGAAATGTGCTCGGGCCCGGCGCGATGGCGGGCGGGGTCATGACCCCGGAATTTTACAACTCGTTAGGCGCGATGCATGGCACGATCATGATCTTCCTCGGGATCGTGCCGGTGGCTTTCGCGGCCTTCGGGAATTTTGTCGTGCCGCTGCAAATCGGCGCGCCCGACATGACTTTTCCGAAGATCAATATGGCGAGCTACTGGGCCTACTTTGTCGGCGGCGCGATCATGTTCGCGAGCTTTTTCGTGCCGGGCGGCGCGGCCAAGGGCGGCTGGACTTCCTACACGCCGCTCTCGGATATCGCGGATAAAGGGCCGGCCTACGACATCATTTTCAACGGGCAAACCCTCTGGCTGATCGCGTTCATTTTTCTCATCACCTCGTCATTGTTAGGCTCGGTCAACTTCATCGCCACGATCATCCAGTTGCGGGCCAAAGGCATGACCTGGATGCGGCTGCCGTTCTTTGTCTGGGCGCAATTCGTCACGGCGTTTTTGCTTCTCCTCGCTTTCCCGCCCCTCGAGTCGGCGATCATCATGCAGCTGATGGATCGGGTCGGCGGAACGAGCTTTTTCCTCCCCAGCGGCCTGGTCGTGAACGGCGCGGCGGTCTCGGTCAGTGGCGGGGGCAGTCCGCTCCTCTGGCAACATCTCTTTTGGTTCCTGGCGCATCCGGAAGTCTACGTGCTGGTCTTGCCGGGCATGGGAATCGTGGCCGAAATCCTGGCGAACAACACGCGCAAGCCGCTCTGGGGTTACAAGTCGCTCGTTTTCGCCATCCTTGTGCTTGGCTTCCTCTCTTTCATCGTCTGGGCGCACCACATGTGGCTCACCGGGATGGGCACGATCGTGAGCGCGTTTTTCCAGACCACGACCGTGATCATTTCGATTCCGTCGGTCATCATTTTGAGCGCGTTTTTCATCTCGCTCTGGGGCGGGTCGATCCGCTTTACCGTGCCGATGCTTTTCGCGACGACCTTCCTGCCGATGTTCGGCATCGGCGGTCTCACCGGCATCCCGCTCGCTTTCAATACGGCGGACCTTTATTTGCACGACACCTATTATGTGATCGCGCACTTCCATTACCTCGTCGCGCCGGGGACGATCTTCGCGGTTTTCGCCGGGATTTATTATTGGTTCCCGAAGGCGACCGGGCGACAGATGAGCGAATTCTGGGGGAAAGTGCATTTCTGGCCCACGATGGTCTGCATGAACGTGATCTTTCTGCCGATGTTCTTGCAGGGCATGCTCGGGATGCATCGCCGCTGGTACGACGGCGGGCAGGGCTGGAACCTCGCCGCTGAGAAGGTCTGGGGTTTGAGCGGTTTCCATTGGAACACGCCGATCTCGATCGCGGCCTGGGTGATGGGGCTGGCGCAAATTCCTTTCATCATCAATTTCTTCTGGAGCATTCGCCACGGGAAGAAGGCGGAGGAGAACCCCTGGCAGGCGACCACCCTGGAATGGAGCGCGCCTTCGCCTCCGCCCCACGGCAATTTCCTCGTCGCGCCGGTGGCTTATCGCGGCCCCTACGAATACAGCCTGCCGGGGCGGGAAAAGGATTACACGATGCAGACGGAGCCGATCCAGCCTAACGAACGCTCGATCCCCGAGCCGACCATGTCGCTGAGTCACTAGCGACGTGAAAATGGATCCGCAGACCGCGCAGCCTCTTTTCGCCTAACGAACTAAAAATGGAAATTCCCTATACAGTCACAGCCAGGCCCGACACCGGCCTCTGGAACGCCAAGGTCGGCATCTGGCTTTTCCTCGCCTCGGAGGTGATGCTCTTTGGCGGGCTTTTTTCGGCCTATATTTTCCTCCGGCTCGACGCCGCGCCGGGCCATTGGCCGCACGGTCTGCTCAACGTTCCGGTCGGCACTTTTAATACCGCCATTCTCATCATCTCCTCGGTCACCGTCGTGCTCGCCTGGGCCTCGTTGAAGATGCGGCGCTTTGGGCGCTACAAAATCTACATGGGAGTCACGATCCTCTGCGGAATCATCTTTCTCGTCGTCAAACTGGGCTACGAATGGCCGCAGAAATACGATCACTTCGGCGCTTACATCAAAACCAGCTCGCTGGAGAAGTACGAGAAGTATCTTGGGAACAAGCACCTTCTCTCGGAAGGGCTGCCGCCGCGGGTCGAGATCACCGGGCACCTCCACAACCACGAAGCGCTCCACGATCCCAAGATCAAGGAATACGAAGTCGCGCTCGATTCGGTCTATACCGATCCGACCAATCCGAAGATGGATCGGCCCCATTTCCTTTATGTTCCGCCGACGGAGAAGATCGCGGTGATCGAGAAGGCCGACGTGGAGCGGGCGACGATGTTTCTCCCGACCCACAACACCTACTTCGCGACCTACTTTACGATCACTGGACTGCACGGGCTCCATGTCCTCGCGGGCGTGCTCGTCTTCATTTATCTCTGGCTGCCGGTGAGCACGAAATTATACCGGCAAAATCCCGAGCACCTCGCAAATCGGGTTGAGGTCGCGGGCTTGTTCTGGCATTTTGTCGATCTGGTTTGGATTTTTGTTTTTCCGCTTTTTTACCTGCTCTAGCCGATGAATAACCCGCCTGACACCGCGCCGGTCGAGCACGAGACGGAGCATTACGCGCCGAACACCCACGACGTGAGCAAGCACGTCCGCGGTTATCTTCTGGTCGGCGGGCTCCTGCTCTTCTTCACCGGACTGACGGTGTTCCTCTCTTACGTGAACTTCGGAAGCGAGAAGGCAAACGTAGCGGTGGCGGTAGTGGTAGCGACGATCAAGGCGGGGATGGTCGCTTATATTTTCATGCATCTCTCGGCGGAGAAGAAACTCATTTACCGCATCCTCATTTTTACGAGCATTTTTGTGCTCGGCCTCTTTTGGCTTACCTTTTTTGCCTGGTACGATCCGATCGTTCGCTGATATGTCGCTCAAGGCTTTCCACATCGTTTTCATCGTTTTCTCGACCGCGCTCGCGTTTGGCGGCGGGGTCTGGTGTCTCTGGGTCCGAAGCGTCGCCTCGGCGCCGGGCTACCTCATCGGCGCGATCTTTTCTTTTGCGGCGGCACTCGCGCTGATCGTCTACGGCTGCTGGTTTTGGAGGAAGATGAAGCGCCTGCGTTTGATCGCATGAGATTACTCTTCGTCACTGCTCTGCTCTGGGCTTTTCAGGCCGGCGAAGTTTTCGCCTGCGCCACCTGTATGGGCGCGAAGGATTCACCCGCGACGGCCCATCTCGCCGTAGCCATCTGGGTGATGATCGCTGCCATCATGTCGGTGCTTGGCGGCTTGGGCGCCTTCAGCTTTCACCTTTACCGCCACGCCACCACTCCACTGGAGCCGCACGAACAATTGATCAGCGAAGACCTCGATATCTATGATTAATCTGGCCTTGATCAATGAGTTCCTCGGCATGCCGCCGAACGCTTCCGCGGAAGGCTATCAGGTCGACCATATCATTGAGTTCAGCCATTGGTTCATGGGCGTGCTGTTTGTCGGATGGTGGGCCTTTTTTATTTTCGTCCTCTGGCGTTTTCGGCAAAAGCGAAACCCGGTGGCGAGCCACGAAGGAGTCACGAGCGGCATTTCCACTCATCTCGAGTTTGCGGTCGTTCTGATCGACGCCGTTCTACTGATTGGATTTGCCATTCCTCTCTGGGCGAAGCGGGTCGATAAAATCCCGGATGAAAAGAGCGCCATCGTCGTCCATGCCGTCGGCCAGCAGTTTGCCTGGAATTTTCATCTCCCCGGTCCGGACGGTGTCTTTGGCCGGCGTGACATTTCTTTGGAGAGCAGCTCCAACCCGCTCGGGCTCGATCCGAGCGATCCGGCTGGGAAAGACGACCTGACCGCTCAGGGTGAGCTCCACGTGCCGATCGATCGCGATGTCATCGTCGACTTGTCGTCGAAAGATGTGATCCACAATTTTTGCCTGCCCGGCATGCGGATGGCGCAGGATGCGATCCCCGGCCAGATCATTCCGCTCTGGTTTAAGCCGATCAAGACCGGCAACTTCGAGATCGTCTGCGGACAGCTCTGCGGTCTGGGGCATTACGGAATGAAAGGCATGGTCGTGGTCGATACGCCGGATGATTATCAGGCGTGGCTGAAGGAGCGGCAGGAACTTTCCGGAAATCAAAGCGCGCCTCCGCCGGCGCAGCGGCCGCCGGGCGAGCCGCCAGTCGGCCCGACCCCGGGCACGATCGCTCCTCCCGGCGCACCGAAAACAGCCAACCCGGGCGGCGGCTGATTGTTGTAGCGGCGGTCTGTGACCGCCGAACCCGATGCGATCTGCGGCCGTCCCCATTTCGGAAACAACCGCGACGGTCACAGACCGCCGCTACAATCCGTTCCTGCGCGGCTTCGCCTGGTTCACCGCCGCCGCTACGCTTCTGCTCATTTGCAGCGGCGGGATGGTCACGAGCAAAGGCGTCGGCCTCGCCGTCCCGGATTGGCCGACAACTTTCGGCTACAACATGTTTTTCTTCCCTGTCTCGAAATGGGTCGGCGGAATTTTCTTCGAGCATACCCACCGCTTGATTGCTTCGACCGTCGGATTCCTCACCATCATCCTCGCCGTTTGGCTCGCTTTCTCGAAAGTGGAGCGTTGGGTGAAGTGGCTCGGCTGGGCGTCGTTAGGCATGGTCGTCCTCCAGGGCATTCTCGGCGGACTGCGCGTGACCCTGATGAAGGATCAAATCGGCATCTTTCACGCCTGCGTCGCCCAGGCGTTTTTCGCCATGCTCGTCGTCATTGCCCTGGCTCTCTCGCCCGTCTGGCGTCGCCTTACTCGGGGCACACAAAGATTCCACAGCCATTCCGTCGCTCGCGCTGCGATTATTATCTCGGTGATCATTTACGGGCAGCTCGCGCTCGGCGCCACCATGCGCCATCAACATCGCGATCTCTCGATCACCGATTTCCCGCTCGCCTATGGTCAAATCATTCCGAAAACCGATCCCGCGACGATCGCACGGATCAATGCCGTGCGGGATCGCGTCGCGCTCTCGGATGTGACCGCGACCCAGATCTGGCTGCAGCTGATGCACCGTTTCGTCGCGCTCGTCATCGGGCTGTCGATTCTCGGCTTTTACTTTCTCGTTAGGCGCAATCGCGCTCCGAGCTCGCCGCTCGGTGCGCTCTCTACTTTTTGGCTTCTCCTCGTCGTGCTCCAAATCGGTCTCGGCGGATGGACCATCTTGAGTAACAAAGCCGCCGACATCGCGACCGCTCATGTCGCCGTGGGCGCGATTATCTTTGTCACGGGCGTTGCGATCTCGGCCATCGCGCTCCGCCTGCAGATGCTCGCCAGCTCTCCCGTTTCCGCCCCCCAATCCATCCAGGTCGCGGAGGCAAGCGCCTGATGAAAACGGCCTTGATCGAACCACCTGCCGTCCCCCTGGCGCGCAACTCCGCGATGGCGGATTTCGCGGAGCTGGTGAAGGCGCGGCTCACACTTCTCGTCCTCGTCACGACGGCAGTTGGTTTTTATGTCGGCTGGCAGGGGCCGATGAACTACCTCGCCCTTGCTCACGTCGTCCTCGGCACGGCGTTGGCCGCGGGAGGAGCGGCCGCCCTCAATCAATGGTGGGAACATGAGTTTGACGCGATCATGCATCGTACCCGCAGCCGGCCGATTCCTGCCGGTCGCCTCCTGCCGCGAGACGGGTTGATCACCGGTGCTCTTCTCAGCCTGGCCGGCGTCGTTTACCTGACTCTGGCGGTGAATGGATTGAGCGCGTTGCTCGCTGCCCTCACCATCGTTCTCTACGTTTTTGCCTACACGCCACTGAAGCGAATCAGCACCACCAACACGCTCGTGGGTGCGATTCCCGGCGCGATTCCACCCGTCATCGGCTGGGTCGCAGCGGGCAATCCGATCGACCTGGGCGCCTGGAGTCTTTTCGCGATCCTTTTCGTCTGGCAAATGCCGCACTTCTTCGCCCTCGCCTGGATGTATCGGGCGGATTACGCGCGGGCCGGATATCGCATGATGTCGGGCGATGACGAAACCGGGCTGCGCAGCTCGAGCCAGAGCGTTCTCTTCTGCATCCTCCTCCTCATCGTCGCGGGCCTGCCGGAATACATCGGCCTAACGAATATGGCATATCTTCCGATCGCCCTCGCCCTGAGCGGATGGTTCGTCGCCCGCGCGATGCGCTTTCACCGCGAACGCACGGTCCAAAACGCCCGCGCGCTTTTTCTCGCTTCGATCATCTATCTGCCTCTCCTCCTGGCCGCTTTAGTCCTGACGAAATCATGAGCACGGAAACAATCGCGCCGGTCGCGCCCACCAAAGCGCCGCGTTCGGCGAGCGCGATGGCCTGGAAGCTGACGCTTATCCTGATTCCTCTCCTCACGGCGGCGGGACTTTTATTCCTCCGGCAAGCGGAAGTCGCGCGCCTCGGTCGGCACATCCTCCCCAAGCTCGGGTCGGTTCCGCCCTTTCAATTAACCGATCAGAACGGTCAGCCGTTTGGATCGAAGCAACTGCGGGGCAAGATTTGGATGGCCGATTTCATTTACACAACCTGTCCCGGGCCCTGCCCGATGATCAGCAGCCGGATGAGCGAAACGCAAAAGCCTCTCCGAGACACGGACGTGAAGCTGGTTTCCTTCAGCGTCGATCCGGCGCACGACACGCCGGCGGTGCTGCGCGGCTATGCGGAAAAACTCCAGGCACAGCCTGGTCGATGGGAATTTCTCACCGGCAACAAAGACACGATCTATCGGTTGTCACGGGATGGTTTCAAACTCGCGGTCGGCGCGGAAGACAACGGGCAACCGATTCATAGCACGCGCGTCATCCTGGTGGACCGGCAGGGGATAATTCGCGGTTACTACGACGCGACTGCCGCGGACGCGGTTACCCGTCTCCTCGCGGACACAAATCATCTCCTGCGTGAGCAGCCGGCCCCGGGAGCGAAGAGCGCCGGCTCCTGACTCGGCTTGCCGCGCTGGCTAGAGATTTTGCCAGCTGTAGAGACTTCTCCGGAACACCTCTCGCAGTTTCTCATAGTCGGCCTCGCGGCAGGTCAGGCGGAAGCAAAGAGGCTCCGGCTGGCGCGCGAGAAGCAGGGAGTAGGAAGCATATTTCTCGCCGTAAAAGACGTAGCTCAACTCGACGAGATAGGTCTTGCTCCCGTCGATCTCCAACGGATTGATTTCTTCCGATTGAATCTTAACCTGCTCGCTGCCCTCCGGGAGCATGGCCACAATTTTTTGCTGCAGGTCCTTGCAGCTTTCCGGGTCGAAGACGAGCGCTGGAGGAGTGGGCCACTTCGTGATCCTGGCTTTCGCCTGAGCCAGATTCTGCGGAAGCAGATCGAGATAATCCCTCCCGCCGGAATACTTCCAATTAGCCGGCGGCTCATAAGTCGCCTCCTTACTCGTCCCATTGGCGAAAGCCAGCTGGGAAAGTTTTATCCCTTCCAACTCATAGGGCTTAAGCCGGGGCGAAAGATCCAATTCCGCATCCGCGGCCGCTCCCGAAGCAACGAAGAGCAGACCGACGAGCGCCCAGCAGTGAAGACGAAAAGCTACGGCGCGAGGAACCATCGTCCTTTCGTGTAACTAAAAACCGGCAGACTTCCCGGCGGTGTATAGACCTGGAGATTGGTGTCGAAAAACCATTGACGATTCGGCGGATTATAGACGTTTCCGCTGCCCCATCGGCCTATCGACTGGCGGCTTTGGTAGAGTTCCACCATCGAGCCGTAGTAGGTCAGCGTCTTTCCACTCCAGTTTTCGAGAAAGCGGGGGAAATTTTCCGCTCCACCGCTGTAGGAGTTATTAGCGCTCGGCACAATCCCGGAAACGATCGCCGTGTTCACGGTTGTATTGATCGCCGTCCGCGAGCTGAGGCTCGAGGATGAGTTAGAGTCGTTCCAGGCGTTCGATAGTAAATTCACCGCGTCGGCAATGACCGCACACGGTTTGCGGGTGTAACCGGTTACTTGCGGCTGGGTATAGGTTCCGGAGTTGGAAGGCGGATTGCTCCCGCCCGTGTTGTAATCTCCCTGAATGTAAACCGGATTCTGACTTGCGACCGTAATGCCGACGTCCGGCATCTTAGCACCGTTCTTCAAGCGGATTCCGCGCTTTGGACTGCCGCCGGTGTCGCTCGCGCTCGTGTCGGTGATGTAGATGATGTTGTTGAAAGGCGAGAGCGTCCCATCCCGCAGCTTGGCGCTGACTACTTCCATGTCCAAAGTAGCGAGACGGACCGAGGCGCCTTCCCGGTTATCCTGGATCGTCTGGTTGGTGGTAAGCGCGCTGCTGAAAGTGGAGTAGATAACCCCCGCCGTCCCCGTGCTCGCCGCGCTCAGGGTGTTGCCGGCCTGATCCTTGATGACAACGTTATTGCTGCTATCGATCAGAATCTTCACCCCCGCCTGATCGTAATAGCGTTTGCCCGCCAGAGGATCCTCATACCCGGCAGTGGGAGGCTCGATCAGCTCGTGATAGCTATCATTGTTTGGGTTGGTGTCGGTCGTCGTAAAGATACGGGTGGCATCCAAACCGAAGGGCTGATGCGCGACGTCGAAAGCGGGCGGAAGGCTGCTCGGGTAATGCGGATTGGTCGGCGTTTCCGGGCCGCTCCCGTTCGGCGCCCGCGAATCGCCCGGTCGAAAGCCAATGACCCAGTCGCTCGCGTAAGTCACCTTGCTTTGGAAGGTGAGCAAATCATGACCGGTATAGAGCGTCGCATTCGTGTGCACCCATCCGGTGACAGTCATGGGTGCGCCGGGGTGTATCTCCAATGGATCAACATAAAAGATGGCCCAGTTCCAGGGAGACAGTTGCTCCTTTTGAAAAACCCGGCGGACTTGGACGGTAACGTTGCCACCTTGCACGGGCAAGGTGACGTCAGCCTGACCCAGATAAGAGTAAGTCGCCGTCACCGGAGATTGGCCGATCGCCGGGACCAGTGGAGAACTGGTATCAACCAATCTGAGCTCGGGATCTACGGCGAGGACAGCGAAGTTGGAAACGGTTGTGGGCTGGCCTGTGCTAACACTCGCTACCCGTTGTGCGGTAAAATTCGGCACATCCGGAAACTGGTCCTGAGTGGGGAGCGGGATATCCTGGAAGGCGGTGTTATGCAAAGAAGCATCCGTGTTGCCTCGACAAATCTCGCGCCAATAGGAAAAGGAATGCTCAAGGACGCCGTCGCCGATGGTGATGGCTGCTTGCAGGGCCTCGCTCCGCTGGACATGTCGCCGCACGGTGGTGGTGTATTCCATCGCAACCGCCACCGTCACGGTCAGGGTTGCGATGACGGAGAGAACAACGATCAGGGCAGAGCCCGCCTGAAAAGACGGAGTGGGATTTTTCATTGGAAGGTGGTAAGCCGGGCTCGCATCGGGACCTGCCCGTTGAGCAGGATATTGGCCGATTTGAAGCCGCGGTTTGATGACTTGCTGTCTTCTGTTGAAAGGTCGATCGCCGCGACGAAGCGGTAGTAGAGAGCCCCGGCCGGCGTGCTCGGGATGGAGAAAGGGGTTGGACTGATAATGTCGTTACCGAGAAGAGCGAAAGCTTTTTTCTTGGTCGGTCCGTGCCACTCCAGCGCGCCGTTCTTGACCACATAGGAGCAACGATCGGCGATAAAACACGGAATGTTATAGTTGGTAGGCGCGCCGGTGCCCTCGATCGCCACCCCGATAGGAGCCGCCACTGCAATGTCATACTTATGGCTTCCGAGGCTTGTCACCGACGTGATGTCCTGCTCGATCTGGTGACTCTTTACGATGATCCGCTCGTTCTTTTTCGGGACCTGGTCGCCTGCCTCGAGTTGAATCTGGATGACCGTGGCGTCGGGCGCGGCGTCGGCACAGATCTGGTAAGGGCCGGCCGCCCAGAGCTGGAAAGAAATCCCCGCCGCCTTGTCCCCCGGTGATGGGCTGGGCAAGGGCACGGAATTCTCATCGGTAAGGGCGGGCAGCGAAATGGCGGAATGGAGATCCTGCACGAGTTGCAGCATGGCCACCCGCGCCTGCTGATGAGCGGTGTTAACCGCCGTATTTTTCGCGCCCAGGATCAGGCCAACGTTCAGAATCGAATAGATTGAAAGCCCCAGGACACCGATCAATCCCATGGCGATGCTCAGCTCGAGGAGCGTCGTTCCCAACCGATGTTTCGCGTGAGCCGATTTCATATGTCGGCCGCTCGCAGGGTGCTGCGTTTAAGAACGTAATCTCGGCTCCGATACGTGTAACTCACCTCCACGTCGGCCCGGTAAACGGGCATGGTGATTCCGCTCAGGACTGTGCTCATATCGATGATCGTGGTTTTCAACGTGCCGGAGACCACGATCCCCGTGCTCGGCTCGCGATAGATCGGGACGTTGTTCGTAATGTGGGTGCCGATGACCAATTCGGGCGGGATCTGGACTGTTCCATCGGAGTTGGTCTTCTGCGGATTGAACGGGCCATCGGAGAGAAGCAGGTCGATCTGATTCTGCATGACGGCGTCGGCGCCGGTGGAATTGCGGGCGACCGCGGCGGATTCATTCAGGCGGCTCATCGTCATGATGAAAGCGGTCATGGTGATCGCGATGAGCGAGATCGCGATAGCCGCCTCGATGAGGGTAAAAGCGGATTGTGGGCAGGCGACGGAACGTAACTGAGGACGCGTGGTCACTTACCTGAAAATGGAGCAAGCAACATGCCGCTTTCTATAATTTCCATAACACCAAAATCCGGAAAATCAGTGTAAAACAATCGCCCAGTTGAACCGCTGGCGTCGCCCCGCCAGAACGGCAGCTTCGAAGGCAGCGTCTAGGCAAGGCCGCCGAGAGACGGCGGCGTTTCTTCCTCCGCGACGAGGCGGACATAATCCCGGTATTCGCCCTTCGGAAGTCGATCGATCAACCGGCCGAGTTGGGTTCCATCGATGAAGCCCGCCCGCCACGCGACCTCTTCCAGACACGCGACCTTGAGCCCCTGCCGGTGCTCGATCGTCGCGATGTAATTAGCCGCTTCGAGCAGACTGGTCTGCGTGCCGGTATCCAGCCAGGCCATGCCGCGGCCGAGCAACCGGACCTGGAGCGCGTTTTTCCGGAGGTAGAGCAAGTTCAGGTCGGTGATTTCCAGCTCGCCGCGCGCCGAAGGGCGTAACGTCCGACAATATTCGACCACCTTCTCGTCGTAAACGTAAAGGCCCGGAACCGCGTAATGACTCTTCGGCTGCCTCGGCTTTTCCTCCAGGCTGATGACCCGTCCGTCCGGCGCTAAATCGACCACGCCGTAGCGCTCCGGGTCGCGCACCTGATAGCCGAAAATGCAGGCGCCGCTGGAAAAGGCGAGCGCTTCCCGGAAGAAATCGAGCTTCCCGTAGAAAATGTTGTCGCCGAGGAGGAGGGCGGCGCCGTCGTTTCCGACAAAATCCGCCCCGATCAGAAACGCCTGCGCGATCCCCTTCGGCTCCGGCTGCTCGGCGTATTCGAGGCGGATTCCGAGCTGCGAGCCGTCGCCGAGAAAATCGCGCAGCATCGGTATGTCCTTGGGGGTCGAGATAACGAGAATCTCGCGCAGACCGCCGAGCATGAGGGTGGCGAGCGGGTAGCAGATCATCGGTTTGTCGTAAACCGGGAGAAGCTGTTTGCAGACGATCTTGGTGAGGGGATGGAGCCGCGTCCCGGCGCCGCCGGCGAGCAAGATGGCTTTCTTTTTCATGGGCAAAATCAACTGTCCCGGCTGATCTCCGGCCCGCTCCATTCGATCAACCGCTCCGACCATTCCTGCCAGAATTTTTCCCGCCGATCCAACTTCATTCGCGCCAGAATGTTCGGCCCGCTTTCGATGAGGAATGATCCAGCTGCGTGCCTAACGAGTCGCGGATCGAAAACCCGACCGCCTTTAACCTGGGGTAGAGCTTCCCTGAGCGCGTTACGAGGGAGCGTCGGGCGGGCCTCGACCGCCACGCTCACCGTCACCGGCCGCAACTTCTTCAGGAGGAGCGCGCCGACCAGCGCGCGCGAGCTGGTGGCGTGCAGATGAGAAATTTTTTCGCGCGCGAGCAGGCGGCGCAGGATTAAGGCGTAGCGCGCCTGTTCCAGAAAAAGCGCGCCCGGCACACGCTGCAAAGTGGCCGCGTGTTCCGCTTCCAACTCCCGCGCCAGGGTCCGCTCCTGCTGCCATTCCGCTTCCAGCACGATCGCGTCCGGGAGGAAATTCAGCTGGAGGGCCAGCTCGTCGCGCGGCGCAGCGGAATCGGAAACGCGGCAGACGAGAGGAAAAACCGGCAGGTTGCGCTTCTGCAAGTGCGCAAGTTCGGATTCGAGATCGGGCAGGGTTTGGTCCGGCCAGCGGTCGATCAGATAAACAATCCTGCCCTGGGGAGAATCCGACATCGCCGCGGGCGGGCGGTCTTTTCCTGACGACTCCCTGAAGAGACGTTCCAGCGGTTCGACCGTCGTTTCGACCTGGAAATTTTGCTCGACCCGCTTGCGCCCGGCTGCGCCAAAGTTTGCCCGCAGGTTGGAATCCCGGAGCAGCTTTTCGAGCGCGTCGGCCAGCGCGATGGAGTCGTTAGGCGGGACCAGGAAGCCGGTTGAGCGATCGACCACCGACTCCGGAATCCCCGCCACCATCGTGGAAACCACCGGCCGGCCGGAAGCCATCGCCTCCAGGATAACAGTCGGGAAAACATCGCTCGCGCCCGCTGCATCCACGACCGACGGCAAGGCAAAAATCTCGCAGGCGCGGAGGCGGGCAAAGACTTCATCCTGCGATCGCGCACCAGCCAGGACGACCCGCTCGCGCAGATTGAGCTGCTCGATTTGCTCTATGAGCGGTTCGCGGAGCGGCCCGTCGCCCACGATCTCGCAACGAGAATCCCAGCCGCGCCGCTCCAGCTCCGCACAAGCCGCGATCAGGTAATTGAATCCCTTGAAATCAACCAGCCGGCCGACGCTGAGAATGCGAACCGGTTCGTTAGGCGAAGCCGCTCCCAGCGCCGGCGCGGGAAAATTCGCCAGGTCCATGCCGTTGAAAACGCGATGGATTTTCCCCGCGGCATCTGGGCAGCGTTCCCGAAGCAGCGCGCTGCTGAAATCTGTTTCCGCGGCGACAAATTCGGCCTCCGCGCAAATCTCCCGGAGCAGTTCGACATTCCCGAGATCGACCATGAAATCCTGTCCGTGCGCCGTGACGCTGAAGGGAATCCCTGAGACCGCCTTCACAAAAAGCGCGGTCTGCGCCGCGCGATTGGCGAAATGAACGTGGAAATGCTCAACCCCGTGCCGCCGGAAAAGATCCGCGAAGTAGAGCGCGTTACGCGCCCGCAGCCCCGCCTTGGCGGTGGGCCCATAGCGCTGATCGTGCCGGGCCACCAGCGCAACCGGCCAGGTGCCGTTTTCCTTGGCGCGGCGCTCGTGGATTTTGAGAATCGCTTGCGGCGGCGCGTAATGAATCGGAGCCTGCAATCGGGCCGCGTGTTCGTGTCGCAGACTGGTCTGCGGCGGATGGATCGACCCGATCTCGAACGACCAACCCCGCCGCTCCAGCGCCAGCATCTCCGTATCGCAAAAGGTCTGCGAGATGACCGGATAACGGGAAAAAAGATAGGCAAAATGCATCGAGGCGGACGCAGAACTTGAATTTATTTAGCCACGGATCGACACGGATTGAAGAGGCTTTCCTTTATCCGTGTTCATCCGTGGCCGAATCATTCTTTGCCCGCTCCAGATTCGCGACGCCTCGGCCGACCGACGCCTCAGAGGCAAACGTCAGGCAAGATCAACGTTCTTGCCGGGGTCCATCTCGTAATCGAGCGCGAGGTAATCCGACGTGTTCGGCTTGATCACTTCCTCGACGAACTTGATGTAAATCGGATCCTCGCGAAAAATCGCCTGCTTATCCATCGACTCGAAGTCGATCGCGATAAAAAAAGGCCACGGCACTTTGGGCTCGATCCGTTTGCCGCACTTGATGCTGAGCACTTCGTCAATCTTGAGGAGCTGCATCCGCGCCCTCATCATCATCTCCTCGGTGTCTTCCGGCCTGACATCCGGCTTCAACTTGTAGAGCCCGATATGGTGAACCATGCGTGGCTAGCTATTAGGCGTGGCGCGACTGGCGCGCAAGCAGGAAACAGCCGCCCACTCGCGCCGCGTCCGGAATGGGCGCCGGGACTTATTTCTTCCAGTCGAGCGCGCCCTTTTTCAGCGCGTAGACGTAGCCGACCATCAGGATGGAAACGAAGCTGAGCATGCTCCAGAGGATGACGGAGCTGTGCGCGATCGCTTCGCGATAGACCACCGCCCATGGATACATGAAGACGATTTCGAGGTCGAAGAGGATGAAGAGCATCGCGACCAGGTAAAATTTTACGCTGAAACGCGGTTGCGCCTCACCCTGCGCGACCATCCCGCATTCGTAGGCGGAATCCTTTGTCCGGGTGCGCACTCCCCGCTTGCCGAGCAGGACGCTCACGATCAAGGCGCCGGCGGCAAAGCCAACCGCCACGACGATCTGCAAAAGCACGGGAATGTATTCGCGGATCATACTTGAAAACCTCTTCGGCAAGAGGTCGCTCGGAAAAGACTAGCGCGCGGCCGGAGTTGGCAGATGGCTGGTCGGCGGAATAAGCGCTTTGGCCAGCGCCGAGGGCAGGCCTTTGTATTTCTTACCGGTCTTCTTCACCATCCCTCGCCCCACCAGATTTTGCAGCTTTTCGTAAGCGCGCAGGCGCAGCATTTCCTCGCCACCGCTGGCCGCGTTCCGAGCCCGCAGATTCTCATGCAGGATCTCAAAAAGCTGTTTAAATTCGAAAGAAGTTCGTCGGGAGAGCACCGCAACCAGTTCCTCAGTAACGAGATCCGGCACACGGCGTGAGAATGCGTTCTTTTTTAGGATGGCCATAGGGCGCAGAGGATAACATATTTCGCAAAAACCGCAGCAGTTTTCTCATCCGCGCGAAAAAATAAGTCGCTCGGGGCCAGCCCAATCGCTATGGGGGGCTGACCGCCGGGGTGGGAGTCGGAATCGGCCCGACTGTAGGGCTGGGCAAACCCGGCGATGAGCCGAGAAGACCTTCGGCGCTAAGTCCTTTTTGAAGGTAAACATAGAGGGCCGCGGCCGCCCCGGCTAAACCAACGCTGGCCTCGTCGAAACTGACCGGACCGATCGACTCGCTCAGATAACCTTCGCCAGTGTAACGCTGGGACATCACGATCGGAGAAAGGTGTTTCGCGATCGCGTCGGTCGGTGGAAGTTTGGAGACGTCGATTTTGTTACCCCAGGCGGGATAAATCGTCGCACTCATCAAGAGCAGCGGACGCAGAGCCGCGTCAGCCCGTTCGACGAGCAGCCGCGAATCGATGTAATTAAAGGCCGAGCCGGCGGCTGGAACCCGGCTGGTCGCTTCGTGGAAGGCGGCGGTCTTTTGCAGCTCGCCAACCGCAGGCGGTTTTCTCGCCATGGCCGCTTCCACTGCGGCCCCGTCCGACCCAACGATGAAGATTCGCTCGGAGACCGCGATCATCGGGGTGATCGGCACGAATCCCCCGAGGCCCGACGAGGCATAATAGGTCGCTCCGTCTTTCTCCGTCCGCGTCCAGGTCGCGGCCGGCAGCTCGACCGCGGCGAGCGCGTCGGCGATCTTGCGCGCGCGGGCGGCGTCTTTTACCGGCAATGTCGCGACGAGGGTCGGCCAATGTGTCTCCGGCGGCCATTCGCCCATCAATTCCAACTCGTCGCCGAAAGCCGCGCGCAGATCCTCCTCCGAAATCCCCTGCTCCGCGAGCTTCTCTCCCAGCTGCCGAAAGAGGGCCGGCACGACAGAAGAGGAAGGCAGCCGCCAGTTGGCCAGCCCGTGGGCCAGGGTCGCGGAGTAGAAAAACGTGTTGCTGCTCGCGGTCGCAAGCGATGGGCGCGACAGCACTTGCCCGGGGCCCTCCCGCGGGATGGCCACAAAAACGGCCTCCCTCATTTTGCCCTGGTCGAATCCGAGCGTCCCGGAGACGCTGCTCACCCGCTGCAAGCGCTGCAGTTGCGTGCTGAGCAACGGCGACTGCCCCGTGATCGCGAGCACCGGCATCACCTTTTGCAGGAAAGGCCGCGGCTCGAAAAAGAACATGCCCGCGAAGTCGCCATGAAGATTTTTCGCCGCCTGCCGGAAGGCGTCATTTTCGCCTAACGAGTTCGCCGTTTTACCGCCTCGCCGATCCGCCCGATCGAGCAGGAGTTGGAGGGACGCGAGGTTGTTCGCGACGAAAAACCAGTTCCGATCGTAGACGCTCGCGAGGACGAAACGCCCCGAGCGGATCGTTTCGATCTGGTGGTCCTGGTAGGTTACGGTCTCGCGCGCGATCGTGCCGAACTTTGCCAGCCAGGGTTTTTCGCGTTCTTCGATGAAACGGCGCACTTCCGCCGCCGACTTTTCAAATTGGAACCCGCCGATCAATTTCGGCTCGTTATTCTCGAGCGACGTGAGGGCGAGAAAACAATGCTGCGGGCCGAGCTGCAGGAAATCCTCCAGGGTCTGCCGGCCGCGATGATTCCGCGCGAATTGCGCGAGCGGTTTCTGTAACCACGCCTGCACGGTTGGCTCCTGCCAGATGGCGTAAAGGTCGCTCGCTCGCCACTCCTGGCGGGTCTTCCCAAGATCGGGCGCGTGCGCGAGGAGGAGCGTCGTTTTCGGCAACAACTCAGCCACGGTGAGCTGCCGATGGGCTTGCTCCACGCGCAGCGCCACCCAGAGCCCGAGGGCGATGACGAGCGCGGCGAGGAGGACGCCGAAGAACTTCTTCATCGCCAAGTCTCGCATTTTTTTCCCGGCGTCGCGAACCGCTAGGGCTCGACATTTCCCGCCGCATCGACGATCTCAACCTATGAACGCATGCGCGGGTTCCCGGCTTCTGCTCGGCCCGTTCCGAGAAGAGGCGGTCGTGGCGGCGGCGGAAGAAGCTCTCGCCGACTGCGGCGGACAGCCTACCTGCGGATTCCTTTTCGTTTCGGCCGACTGGCTCCCGCAGATCGGCGAAGTGCTCGACTTGATCCGGCTGCATGGCCGCATTCCTCTCCTCGTCGGCACGGTCGGAGCCGGCTTGATCGGCTGCCAGCGGGAAGCCGAAGGAGCCTCCGGCATGTCGCTTCTCCTCATCCGGTTGCCCGATACCACACTCACGCCGGTTCTCATCTCGGCCGCGCAAATCGAGGAATCGACCGGTCCAGCCTATTGGCAGATGGAAACCGGCCTCGCCCCCGAGGACGTCGATGCCTGGATCGTGTTCGCCAATCCCTTCGTCCCGGAGCTCGAGCATTGGCTGACGGAATGGAACGTCGCCTATCCGCAGGCCCCGAGCATCGGCGGTCTCGCCAGCGGCGGAGGAGAAGCGAGCGAGCATGTGCTCCTTCTCGACGGCCGGGCGACCGACGCGGCCGTTCTCGCCCTCGCGGTCAAGGGCCGCCGCATTCGCACGATCGTTAGCCAGGGCTGCAAACCGGTTGGCGAACCGTTCACGATCACCCGCGCGGAGGAAAACCTGGTTTACGAAATGGGCTCGCGCCCCGCCTATCAGGTCTTGAGCGAAACCTTCAACGCCTTATCCGATGACGAAAAAGAACGCGCCCGCGGCAATCTCTTCGCCGGCCTGGCCGCTTCGGAATATGTCGCCGATTTGAAGCGCGGCGATTTCCTGGTCCGCAATCTTCTCGGGGCCGATCCTGACACCGGCGCCGTCGCAATCGGCGCGCGCGCCCGGACGGGGCAGACGTTGCAATACCAACTGCGAGATAAGATCACCGCGCACGCCGACCTCGTGGAGCTGGCGGAGCGCAACGGCTACGGCCTCGGCACGCCTTTCGCTTCGCTCGTTTTTTCCTGTAACGGACGCGGCCAGCGTTTCTTCGGCGTCCCCGACCACGATGCCGCGACCCTCGCGGAAATTTTCGGTCCGCTGGCCAGCGCCGGCTTTTTTTGCAACGGCGAGATCGGGCCGATTGGGAACGCCAGTTTCCTGCACGGCTACACGGCGTCGGTGGCGCTTTTTTGCGATTAGATAGGTCCCATGGGACCCATAGGTCGTATAGGACCTATTTGTCAGGCGCGAGGGTGGAACTTGTGGTGCACCGCCTTGAGCCGCTGCTGATCGACGTGCGTATAAACCTGCGTCGTCGAGATATCGGCATGGCCGAGCATTTCCTGAATGATGCGCAGGTCCGCCCCGTTGCTCAGGAGATGGGTCGCGAAACTGTGGCGCAGGAG
>JBBQHV010000004.1:0-20761 GCA_038324295.1 Chthoniobacterales bacterium | reverse complement strand
GTGCATCGTGCGATCGAGCGGGCGCGATCGATCGAGAGCACGGCGATGCAGATTTTCGTGAAGAACAACATGCAGTGGTTTGCCCGGCCCTTCACCCCGGCCGAGATCAAGGCGTTTCTCAACCACGCCCAGCGTAACGAGTTGGCAGCGGTTTTTGCGCACGCCAATTACCTGATCAATCTCGCCGCGACCAATCCGCAGTTTTACGCAAATTCCCTGCGCGCCCTCGCGGAAGAACTGACCCGGGCCGATCAGCTGGAGCTGCCTTTTCTCGTGCTTCATCCCGGCGCGCATCTCGGCGCGGGCGAGGAAGCGGGCCTGGAAAAAGTCGTCGCCTCGATCGACCAAGTTCTCGCGCGCATCCCGAAAGTGAAAACGCGTATCGCGCTCGAGACGACCGCCGGCCAGGGGTCGTGCCTCGGGCACAGCTTCGAACATCTCGCCTACATCATCGCCAACGCGCGCGAGCCGGAGCGGCTCTGCGTCTGTCTGGATACGGCGCACGTCTTCGCGGCCGGCTACGACCTAACGAGTGAAGCCGGGACTCGGAAGGTCTTTCGCGAGTTCGACCGCACGGTCGGCCTCAAGCATCTCGTCGCGCTGCACCTGAACGACTCGAAAACCGCGCGTGGCTCGCGAGTCGATCGTCACGAGCACATCGGAAAAGGGCAGATCGGTCTGGAGGCGTTTCGGGTCATCATGCGCGATCGCCGTTTCCGTAAAATCCCGAAGGTCCTCGAAACGCCGAAAGGCAAGGACCTGCGCGAAGACGTCGAAAATTTCCGGATGCTGCGCTCGCTACTTGATGAACCGAATCGTTAGGGGGTAACGATAAAGCTCGCCATCGCTCGCTTTGATCGAGGCGACGATGACAAGGACGGTGTTGAGCAGCCAGAGCAGGAGCAGAATCGGAATCCCGATGAGGACGAAGCAGAGGATGACCGCGACCGCGTCGTAAATCAGCATGGAGAGCTGGAAGTTGATCGACTCTTTACCATGGGCATCGATCTCGGCGCCGTCGCCGCGCTTGAGCAGCCAGACGATGAGCGGACCGAAGATGTGGCCGAGGAAATGGAAAAAGAGACCGAGCAGAGCACTGGCGTGGCAAAGGATGCACCAGGTGCGCGTGTTTGAGCTGACCGTTGTGGTTGGTGGAATCGTTTCCATGCCCTTATTCTTTCACACGTTCGATGTGTGCGCCAAGCTCGCTCAGCTTTTCGTCGAGATGCTCGTAGCCGCGATCGATGTGGTAAACGCGCCGCACTTCCGTCACCCCCTCGGCCTTTAAGCCGGCCAGAACGAGCGCGGCGGAAGCCCGCAGATCGCTCGCCATGACGGGCGCGCCTAACAATCGCTCGACGCCCTGGATGACGGCGGTCGCGCCTTCGATCTGAACCTGTGCGCCCATCCGCTTCAATTCCGCGACGTGCATGTAGCGCTGCGGAAAAATGTTTTCCGTGATCACGCTGATCCCGTCGGTGGTCGAAAGCATCGCGCACATTTGCGCCTGCATGTCGGTCGGGAAACCGGGATACGGCTCGGTGATGAGTTCGAGCGGCTTCAGCTCGCTCCCGTTAGGCGAGAGGGTGATCGAGTTCTCCGTGCTCTTCAGCTGGAAACCGGATTCGGTGAGGGCGTTGATGACCGCCGCGACATGCTCGGGCACGACCCGGTTGAGCGTAATTCCTTTGCCGCAGATCGCGCCGGCGACGAGGAAGGTGCCCGTTTCGATCCGATCGGGGATGATGTCGTGCTCGGCTCCATGCAATTCCTTGACGCCTTCGATGATGATGCGGCGGGTCCCGGCGCCCTCAATTTTCGCGCCCATCTTGTTGAGAAAATCAGCCAGGTCGCAAACCTCCGGTTCGGCGGCGGCTCCTTCGATCACGGTCGTGCCTTCGGCGAGAACGGCCGCCATCATGACGTTGTCGGTCCCGAGAACGGTGGGGCCGAATTTGCCCCGCAGATTCACAATTGCTCCGGTCAACTTCGGAGCGAAAACCTTGACGTTACCGTTCTCGACCCGGACGGCGGCGCCGAGCGCTTCGAAACCTTTGAGATGCAAATCGATCGGCCGATCCCCGATGACGCAGCCGCCGGGGAGCGAGACGGTCGCCTCTTTGCACCGGCCTAACAACGGCCCGAGGACGCAGACAGAGGCCCGCATTTTCCGCACGACTTCGTAAGGGGCAACCGAATTCGCCTTCTCCGCTTTCACCGTGACGGTGCCGCTGGCCCGTTCCACTTCCGCCCCGAGATGCATCAGAATCTGGAGCATGTAGTTCGTGTCGCTCAGGTCCGGAACCCGATGGAGCACACACGGGTCGCGCGTGAGCAGAGTGGCGGCGATGATCGGGAGCGCGGAATTCTTCGAGCCGCTGATCTTGATCGAGCCGGAGAGCGGATGACCGCCGTGAACGAGAATTTTATCCATGCTGCGCGAAGAGGAATCGGGCGATCCCTGCATAGTCTTTTTTGGGCGCGATGTCGTGGAAATTTTGCTCCGCCAGGAACGCGCTCAAGCCTTCGGCCTGATCGTGGCCGATCTCGAGCGCGAGCCACCCTCCGGGATGCAGATGCGCCGGCGCGGCGACGATCAACTCGCGGATGAGCTCGTCGCCGAGCGCGCCACCTACCAATGCGGTCGTCGGATCGTGCCGGACTTCGGGAGCAAGTTGCGCGGCTTCCGCCGCGGCGACGTAGGGGAGATTGGCGACGATGAGGTCGAAAGCGCCTTCGGCTTTTTCCAGCAGGTGGCCTTCGAAAAAGTGGACGCGATCCGTCAGGCCCAGCCGCTCCGCGTTTTCGCGCGCGAGCGCAAGCGCGTCGGCGGAGAGGTCGACGGCGCGGACTTCCGCTTCCGGAAAACGCGCCGCGAGCGAGAGCGCGATCACGCCGCTGCCGGTCCCGACGTCGAGCATCCGGGCGCGAGGCGGGAGGGAAAGATCGCTGATGTATTCGACCAGTTGTTCGGTCTCCGGCCGGGGGATGAGCGCGCGCCGGTCGCTCACAAAAGTGTGATCGCCGAATTCAACCGTACCCAGCAAATGCTGGAGCGGTTCTCCCTGACCGCGCCTCCTGACGAGCTCGCGGAGCGGGGCCAATTCCGGCTCGGCCAGCGGTCGCTCGAATTCGAGATATAACTCAATCCGTTTCTTGCCTAACGAATGGGCAATGAGATGCTCGGCGTTGAGGCGGGGGCTCTCGATCGCATGCTTTTCGAAATAGGCGGTGGTCGAGCGCAGGACTTCGAGAACGGTCACGAGCCTCCCTCTTTCCGGCGGCGCTCGTATTCCTCGCGGAATTGTTCGAGACGTCGCAGGTCGCTCAAATCTCTTTCCCGGCCCGCGGCCCGTTTGCTTGCGATGATGTCATCGAGGGAAGCGACCGGGAAACGACCGCCAACGAGGACGGCTCGCGTCTTGACGGAGGCGAAGCTCTGCAAGCCATCGGGCGCGTGGATGAGATCGAGCGCGAAGGGACCGCCCTTCATCAAGATGATCTCGCTTCCGCTTAGAATCGAAATCGTTAGGGCCGGGTCGAGGGTGAAGCCGAGTGAGCGGAGAGCGCGCAAGACGCGCTCGGCATTATCGCGCGAGCGCGGGAGGAAAATATCCACATCCTGTGTCGTCTCGGGATAACCGAGGAGGATGGCGCCGCTCTTGCCGATAAAAAGATAATCGACCTCTTCGGCGGCGAAGGCTGCCGCCAGCTCTTCTGCCTGCGCGGGAGTGAACTTACTTCCCGGCATCTTTTGGCACGGCCGGGGGGCGGCGATAACCGAGATACTCCGGCAAGGCCTCTGCACACCAGGCGCGGTATTCCGCCATCGTGGTGAAAGCGCGAAAAGGTTCGTCGTCCAGAATCGGTTTGTAGACGTGACAAAAGCCGTAATGGATGCGGGCGGTGACGTCGCGCTCCAATTGGCGCCGGCATTGCTCGGCCCAGGCTGCGTCGTCGTCGCGTGTCTTCACTTCGTTAGGCGAGGGCGGATTCCTTAAGCCGCTGCTCGAGGTCGGCGTGTTGCAAGGCGCTGATCATCTCGTTGAGGTCGCCTTCCATGACGCGGTCCAGATTGTAAAGCGTGAGCCCGATGCGGTGATCGGTGATCCGGTTTTGCGGAAAGTTGTAGGTCCGGATTTTTTCCTCGCGCCCGCCGGAGCCAATCTGGCTTTTGCGGGTGGCGGAATACTTCGCCTCTTCTTCCCGCTGTTTGTCCTCGAGGAGGCGCGCGCGCAGGATGCTGAGCGCTTTCTCCTTGTTCTTCTGCTGGCTGCGGCCGTCCTGACATCGCACGATCCGGCCAGTCGGGATGTACATCACCTGGACCGCGGAATCGGTCGTGTTGACGCCCTGGCCGCCCGGTCCCCCGGCCCGGCAGACTTCAATCCGAAGGTCTTCCGGCTTTAATTCGAAATCGACTTCCTCGGCTTCGGGCAAGACGGCGACGGTAGCGGTCGAAGTATGGATGCGGCCTTGCGCTTCGGTGGCGGGGACGCGCTGCACGCGATGGACGCCGCTCTCGTAGCGGAGTTTTCGGAAAACCGATTCGCCCGAGATTTTGAAAATCGTTTCCTTCAATCCACCCAACTCCGAAGGGCTCGACTCGAGGTCTTCGATTTTCAACCCAGCGGTCTCGGCATAGCGATTGTACATCCGGTAGAGATCGGCCGCGAAAATCGCCGCCTCGCTCCCGCCGGTCCCGGCGCGGATTTCGACGATGGCATCGCGCTCGTCATTTTCATCCGGCGGCAGGAGTGCGATCTGGACGCCGAACTCCAGATCGGCGACGCGTTTTTCCAGGGCCGGAATTTCCTCCTGCGCCATCTGCGCGAGATCGGCATCTTCGGCGGAAGCAAGCTCGCGGTTGTCCTCGAGCTGGCGGCGGGCGGTCTCCAGTTCCTCCCATTGCGCGAGCAGGTTCCTGGTCGCGGCGTGCTCGCGCATGGTGTCGCTGGCGCGCTTGCGATTGTCGAAAAGCTGCGGATCGGCAATCTCGTTTTCGAGTTGCTGAAAACGCTCGCGTTTGCGGTCGATGAGGGAGTGGAAGTCCATTTTTCTGTAGCGGCGGTCTGTGACCGTCGCACTTAAGGGCAGTGCGAGCGACGGTCACAGACCGCCGCTCCAAGAAGAGCAGACTGAGCTAGGCTTTTTTGGCCACGCCGGCGCGCGAAGCCTTCGTGCTGCCGTAGCGGCGCGCGAATTTCTCGACGCGGCCCGCGGTATCGACGAACTTCTGTTCGCCGGTGAAAAACGGATGACAGGCGGCGCAGATGCCGATCTTGATGTCCTGGCGGGTCGAGCGGGTATGGTAGACCGCACCGCAGGCGCAGCTAATTTCCGTCTCGTTGTAGTCAGGATGAATGTCCGTTTTCATAGGTCAAAAAGAGCTGGCAAAGTAGCCGCCAAATGGCGTTGCCGCAAGTGATGAGTCGCACCGATCCGCTCCTCCAGGCCTGGGAGGAAACGCTGCGCCAGCGCCGGGAGGACCCGGCGATCTACGATCCGAGCCGGCGCATCCTCTTCCGTTTCGGTGAGATCGAGGAATTAAGCCGTCGCTATGAAACGAGGAGCGGACTGCGCGATTTCGCACCCGGCGAAATCGTCGCGTTCCAGATCGGAAATCATCCGCATTGGCCGGCGCTTTTTCTTGCCTGCCTCCGACGCGAGATCATCGTCCTGCCGCTCGAAAAAACCGTCAGCGAAGCAGAACGCGCCTCCGCTTTGCAGACCTGCCGCGCCGCTGGATTGATCAGCGCGCCGGACGGAGCGATCGCCCGGCTCGACGCCGGCGGCGCGATCGATTGGAGCGGGTCGCCGCCGGTTTTGTTGAAGCTCACTTCGGGCACGACCGCGGCGCCGCGCGCGATCCGTTTCCGCGGCGCGCAACTGCTGGCCGACGCAGTCCAGATTTGCGACACGATGGGCATCACGAGCGCCGACCTGAACTTCGCCGTTGTCCCGCTCTCGCACTCCTACGGCTTCAGTAACCTGGTCACGCCCCTCCTCGTCCGCGGCGTGCCGATGGCGATCAGCGGCGACCGCATCCCGCGCGCCGTCCTCGACGACCTCGCCCGCACGGAAGCGACCGTTTTCCCGGGGATGCCGCTCTTCTATCAGGCCTTTGGGGAAATGACGGAAGCGCCGCAGCTGGCGAAATTGCGCCTCTGCATTTCCGCCGGCGCGCCCCTCACCCGGCCGGTCGCGCGCGCCTTTCGAGAGAAATTTGGACGCGCCATCCATTCCTTCTACGGCGCCTCGGAATGCGGCGGGATCTGCTATGACCGGGCGGCGAGCAGCGAGCTCGAAGGGTTCGTCGGGCCGGCCATGCAAGGAGTGGAGTTGGAAGCGATCGAGCCCGGCGCGGAAACGACCCAGCTGCGGGTGCGGAGCGCGGCCGTCGGTGACGGTTATTTCCCGCAAGCGGAGCCGGAAAAACTGGGCGACGGCTTTTTCCGTCCGGATGATCTCGTGACAATGCACGAGACCGGCCTCCGGATCGTCGGCCGGCTCTCCGACGTGATCAATGTCGCCGGGAAGAAAGTGAACCCGGCGGAAGTGGAAGCGCATCTTTTGCGGCATGCCGGGGTCCGCCAGGCGGTGGTGTTCGGGCGCGCCTCGACATTGCGCAATCAGGAGGTGGTGGCGTGCGTGGTTGCGGCCGAGGAAACGGACGAACCGATGCTCCTGGAATTTTGCCGGGCGCGACTGAGCGGATGGCAGGTGCCGAAGCGAATTTATCTGGTCGACGCTCTGCCCGCCAACGAGCGCGGAAAAATCAGCCGGCGCGACCTCGCGCAACACTTTGCGGCCTGAGATTTTTCACGGCGCGGACACTCGCTCGCGCAACCATTTACGAATACCAATAAATTATGCGAACCATCCTTCTTTCCACGATCGGCGCCATCCTCATGCTCGCGGCTTTCTCGAGCTGCTCGACCACTGTTCGGACGGACAATGGGCATGCCGTGACGACGGGCGTGCACACCCGCTAAGGGGCGGGCCAAACTACCGCTTCGCCGGGCGAAGCGTTCAGAACGCCACGCAAAGCGCGAAAAAATACTTTTCATTTCGCGCGCATCGGGCATTGCTAGGGCAAGGATAAGCGTGACTTGCGAAGAGACATTTCGTTAGTTGCTCCATTGTCTCGCACTGTGAACGAAGACGCCCGCACCACACCCTCCTCTTCCGCACCCGGTTCCTTTCAGGTTTTAATCCTGGAGGCGGATGAGAAACTCAGCGCCGAGATCCTCTCCGCGCTCCGCGAAGCGATGCCGGAGGCGACCAGCGCGGTCGCGCGCTCGGTCAGCGAAGCGCAGCAGCTCGTGATCAAGCAAAAGCCCGAGCTCTTCGTCCTCGATGTCGATTCCGACTACGAGAAGGCGCAGGAGTTCATCTACGACCTGCGCACGAGTCATCCGGATGCGCGCGCCATCATTTTGACCGCGACTCATTTTACCGCGCACCGCGATCCGGTGGCGGGTCTGGGCGCGATCCATTTTCTGGAAAAGCCGTTTCCGCGGGGCGATTTCATGGCCCTGGCGGAAGCGCTCCTCGCGCCGGGTGGGAGCGCGGAAGGCGCCCGTTTTCAGGGGACGCTGAGCGACCTGCACATCGCCGATATCATTCAGTTGAAGTGCATCAGCGGGGTCACTTCCCTGCTCGAGTTCACCGGTCCGCGGGGAGATAAAGCGCGGGTCTATTTCGAGAACGGGCAGGTGCGCCACGCCACGGCGCCGGGCAAGGAAGGCCGCGCCGCGTTTGATGAGATCGTCGATTGGAAGGGCGGGATGATTTCGGAAGTGCCGGTGCCGGAGAACCCGCCGCGCACGATCGATCTCGACTGGCAGGTGCTCCTCATGGAAGCCGTCCGCAAGATGGACGAGACGCGTGGAGCGGAACCGGCCGCGGGGAAAACACCCCCCGCGCGCGGCGCGATCCGGAAAGTTCTCGTGATCGACGACAGCGTCATGCTGCTCAGTTTCGTGAAGGAAATTTTGACCGAGGAACATTATCAGGTCACGACTGCGGCGACGGCGGAAGAAGGTTTGCGCGCCTGCAAGACGAGCGCGCCCGATTTGATTCTGCTCGATTACGTCCTGCCCGATATGAAGGGCGACGAGGTTTGCCGCAAGCTCGTGGCGGACCCGGTCGCTGCCAGGATTCCGGTGGTTTACATGTCGGGGTTCGGGACCGATCTGCAGCCCGACGAGAAGGAGATCCCCAACGTCATTGGCTCCCTGAGCAAGCCGTTCACCTCCGAATCGCTCCTCGAAGCGGTGAAAAAATATCTGCCCTCTGAAAAAGGCGCGCCGCCGGAAACGAAAATCGCCGCCGCCGCTCCGGCAGTGGCGCCGCCGCCGAAAGCCGAGGAAAAGAAGAGCGTGCCACCGCCCGAGGCACCACCCAAGCCAGAATCGTTAGGCAAAAAGGAGGAGAAAATGAAAGACGAACCTCCATTCCGGGAAGAGCCGAAACCGAAGAAGGCGCCGTTTGCGCCCCCCATCGTGACAAGCAGCGGACCGATCAAGGCTGTCGAAAAACGATTCGCCCCGCCGCCTCCGGAAGCGGTGAAACCGAAGCCCTTCTCACCCTCCAAACCGGCTGAGCAAAAGGCCGCCGCTCCCGCACCGGTGAAGCCGGCTCCTACCCCTCCAAAGTCACCCGCCGTCACCACGCCTCCCCCTCCCATTCCCGCCGCCGCCGCGAAAACCGAGCCCACTCCGTTGCCCGATTCGAGCAAGGCCTATTTCTGTGGCGACTCGAGCTTCTTTTCGCTGCATTGGGCCTTGCAGACGATCGGGCAGGAAAAATTAACCGGCATTCTGCGCGCCTTCTGGTCGCAGGCCTCGGTCGATCTCCTCGCGCGTGACGGCAAGGTGATGGCGGTCACGACGCGCGACCCGAATCTTTATTGCCCGGAAGCGCCCGTCACTCTCCTGAACGTCGAGAACGAACGGATCGAATCCGCGCGCAAGGAGCAGGCGCAGAACGGCTGCCCGCTTTTCATCACCCTGGCGAAGGAAGGCCTCATTCTGCGCGAGCCCGGGCTGCAACTGGTGCATCATTACGGCCAGAAATTATTTGCCCAGCTCTGGGCAGCCGAGCGGGTGCGCTTCGTCTTCGAGCAACAGGATCTGCCCGACTACGCGCGCGATCTGCCGCAGATGGAGGAGAACGTCGACCAATGGGCGCTCAGCACCCTGCGATTCGTGCAATACCAGGAGCTCGGGCGGAAGGCCGCGGTCGAGCCGACCTCCGTGCCGGCTTACACCCGCGACGGCTACGAGCGCGTGCAGCAGCTCCGGCTGACCGATGCCGAAGCGCAGTTCGCCTCGCAATTCAACGGCACTCGCTCGATCGCGCAGATCTCGAAAAATCTCCGCCTCGACATCAAGTTTGCGCGCCTCACTCTCTTCCGTTTTCTCGCGCTCGAGATCGTGGAATGCTGGCCCGCGCAACTCGCGCCCAAGCCCGATTCACGCGGCGGCATTCGCGGCATCTTCGGTCGTTAGGCGGGAAGTCCCCTTGTAGCGGCGGTCTGTGCCCGTCGAAGAGACCTTCATCGCCAGAGCGGCGACGGTCACAGACCGCCGCTACAGACTGCGGAGCGCGCAACCCTCACGGCACTCACTTCCCATCCTGCTGCCGGCGTTGAACCGCTGGAAAATCGTGAAGCCGCCGATCTGAGCCGGCGAGGGCCCGCGCTGCTCACGAGAGGAGTCGAACCTCCACGGGTTTCCCCATACGGTCCTGAGCCGTACGCGTCTGCCATTCCGCCACGTGAGCGTTACGCCGAGCGGCCAGTAAAGTGCCCGCCGCCGCTCCGACCGCAAGGGCCGATTCAGCCTTTGCGCTTCTTCCGCGCGCGCGACTCGATCGCGGCCGCCTTGCGCGCTTTGCCTAACGAACGTAGGAGATCGGCGTAATTGGAGGCTACGATCTCGTAGTCCTCCGGCGGATTCTCCGAGAGCTGTTCCCATGCGCCAAGTGACTGCCGGTAAAGTTCGCCGGCCTGCTGATAGTCGCCGCGCGAATGGTAAACCACCGCCAGGTTGCAATTGGATTGCGCGATGTCGGCGTGTCCTTTGGGATGCGCCCTCGTGCGAATCGCGAGAGCGCGCCGATGCATCTCTTCGGCCTCGGGAAAACGCCGTTCGTTCGTGTAGAAAACTCCCAGATTGTTCAGAACAGCCGCGACATCGGGATGGTCCGGGCCGAGCTGTTTTTCGTAAATCTCGAGGGCGTGCAGGTAGTACGGTTCGGCCGCCTGTTGCCGCCCGCTCTTCCGATAGATCAGCGCGACATTGTTCAGGAGCGTGCCGAGATCGGTGTGCTTCACGGTCTCGAGCCGGCTCCCGACTTGGATCGCCTTTTCATAAAACTCGACCGCCTGCTCCTGCTGGCCGAGGAGATCGCAGAGATAGGCGACCCGGCGCGAGCGGCGATAAATTGTCTCGAGATCGGGAGACTCGCTCTCCTCCGCGATTCGCAGCGCCTTGAGCAGATACGGCTTGGCCTCGGCGGCGTGGCCTTGCAGGTCGAAAAGCTGACCCAGCCGGGCGTAACTCAAGGCGAGCGAGGCATCATTAGGCGGAAAAACCCGGGTGGCGATATCGAGCGCGGTCTGCCCGATCCGGATCGCTTCGTCGAGCCGGTTTCCGGCCCGCAGCATCTCCAGTTTATCGTTCAGAATCTGCCAGAGCTGCGCTTCGCCTTTCACGCCTACCAGCCTTCACTCAACTGGCTGACGAGTCGCACGGCCAGCTCTTCGGCGGCAAGCGGGAGGCCCTGCCGTTCGTCGGTCGTGATGTCGGCACCGACGAAGAAACTGGTCGTGCCGTAGACTTCCGAGGGGGCGGCCAGGACTTTCCCGCTCCTTCTTTCGATGAGCGAATAACGAATCCGCATGACGAGATTAAATTCGGTCGTGGCGAGGACGTTGCCGCGCACGGAGCGGGCGGGCGAGCGCGTGACGGTTTCGATTTCTCCTTTCAGAATCGCATCCGCGTTTTCGGCCGTCGCGATCCGGTAGGTCCCGTCCTGCTGGAATTGCTTGATCACCGTGCTCGTGACCAGAACGGAGATGCGCGGCAGGAGAGTCTTATTCTTGAAGGTCGGGACCGCGATGCTGTGGACCGCGCGCAGATAATAGGGCTGGACCGGGCCGATATGATAACCGGCGCACCCGCCTAACGAGAAGGCGAGCAGCGCCGCGGCGCAGAGCGTTCTCACCTACGGAGTGGCTGACGCCTCGGGCGTGGGCGAAGGAGCCACGGTCGCCGAAGGCTCGGGCGAGCTGGAAATGTCGGCCGAAGCCGGCGGGGGGAGGGAATCGGCCGAGGGCGGCAACGGCGCCAGCTCGCTCGAATCGGCCCGCATCTCGGGCCGGGGCGGCTCGGTCTCTCCCGCGGAAGCCGGTGGCGGGGGCGGCGGGACCTGGGCGATCGGCTTCTTCGGATGTTTGGCGGCTTCCTTTTCCGCGAGGGTGGCGGCCGACTGGAGCGCGGCGTCGCCGACTTTCTTGCGCAACTCGTCAATCCGCCGTTTCGCGGCCACGCTCGCCGCCGAGCCGGGCTGTTCGCGGATCACTTCGTTGTAGTAGATAACCGCGGCGCGATAGTTCTTGTGCTTGTCGTAATACTTCGCCACGTCGAGCGAGTTCTTCGTCTGGCGGGCATCGAGCTGCCGCAGATTTTCCTGCGCCTGCGGCACTTTCTCGCTCTTCGGGAAACGGAAGAGGAAATCCTGGTAAGCGATCCGGGCCTGCTCGGCCGCGTTCGGATCATAACTCCCGCCGCGGGCTGCTTTCTGCCAGATGTAACCGATCTGATACTGGGCGTCGACCGCCAGGGGGTCGTTAGGGAACTTTTCCACCACGGCCTGGTAGGCGGCGATGGCGAGATCGCCCGCGCCCTGTTTCTCACGCGCCCGGCCGATATCGAATTGGGCCCGGGCGGTGTAGCGCCCGTAAGGCGCGCTCCGCACGATCGCGGCGAAAATCTCCACCGCCGTGTCCATCGAAGTGGCCAGCGCCAAACCGAGGATCTTGATCTTCTTCCCGTTGACGTAGAGCTCGCCGATCCGGAATTGCGCCTCGATCGCCTCCGCGAAATGCTCGGTCTTCGGATAATATTCCATCAAGGCCCGGTAGGAGCGGGCCGCCTTGACGAGGTCGCCCTTCTCCTCGAGCAACTTCGAGTAACGAAAGAGCGCACCGGAAGCGAGGGTCGATTGCGGGTGGCGCTTTATCAAAGTGCGATAGGTCTTGATGGCGCGGCTCAGATTCCCCGCTTTTTCCGCCGCCTGCGCCTTTGCGAAAAGCTGCTCGGCGTTCCCACTGATTTCCTCCTCGCCGGGAGGGTGATACTTCACCTTCGCGTTCGGTTTGAAGACGACCGGAGCCGGGCTCCGCTGCGGAAACGCCACGGCCGCCGCGGCGAGCAAAAGCAGGAAGCGAAATCGATAGCTCATTGGGATGGGCAGGGTAATGAACGTTCCCGGGGTCGTCAACTATCTGGCCCGGTCTCTGCCGCCGCGCGCCACCGCGAAAAGCGCACTCGCTCGCTCCCATCCGATAGGCTTAAGGAAGACATGTTCTGGCGGGACTGATGTCGACCATTTTGAATCTTACTGACCAGCAAAAAATCCGCATCGGCACGTGCGCCTGGAGCTTCGAGGAGTGGAGCGGCCCGCTCTACCCGGCCGACTGGCCCTCGAACCGCTGGCTCGAGTTTTACGCGCGCTATTTTCCGTCGGTCGAGATCGACTCCACTTTTTATAGCGCGCCTTCCGAAGCGGTCGCACGGCGCTGGGTCGAGATGACACCGGCGCATTTTCGCTTCGCCTGCAAGCTCCCGCGCGAGCTCACTCATGAACGCCGGCTGCACGATTGTCGCGCTGAGCTGCTCGCCTTCCTCCACGCGCTCGAACCGCTCGCGCCGAAGTTACAGGTCGTCCTCATTCAACTGCCGCCGTCCTTCGGACCGAAGGATGGGAAGACCGCCGTGCGCGAATTCGTCGCGCAACTTCCGGGCGACTTCCGCTTCGCGATCGAGTTTCGCCATCCTGCCTGGCATCGGCCGCAGTTCATCCGGCTCTTTGAGAAACATCGCATCTGCTGGGTCTGGTCCGACACGAGCCCGTTGAACGAACGCAATCTCGCGCCCTTCGAGTTTCAGCCGCTCACGACCGATTTCATTTATCTCCGGCTCCTCGGCCACGCGCTCACGAAATACGACGCCGACGGCAAACGCGTTCATCGCTATGACAAATTGCTCTGGAAAAGGGAAGCGGCCCTCGACAGCTGGGCCTTGCGCATCCAGCGCCACCTCGCCGAGATCCGGAGCGTCTGGACCTTCGTGAACAATCACTACGAAGGCTTTTCGCCCGTCACCTGCCAGCGCCTGGCGGAACGGCTCGGCTTCGAGTTGGCGCTGCCTTCAGCGGCGGAAACCGCGCCTAACGAGCGCGGCCAGCTCGATCTCTTCGTGGAAACGGAACCATCGGCCTAACGAACTGAAGTGTTCGCCAAGGTGTTGTAGCGTCCGCTGTCTCAGCGGACCGGGGTGCGCGCGATTATGCGCTGAGACAGCGCACGCTACAGCACCGCCGCCCCGAAATACGGCTGCAGCTTCCCCGGAATCCGGACCGAGCCGTCCGGCTGCTGATTCGTTTCAATCAAAGCGGCGAAGAGCCGCGGCAAAGCGGTCCCCGAGCCGTTCAGGGTATGCGGAAACCGGTTTTTCCCTTCTCCATCCTTGAAGCGCAGATTCATCCGGCGGGCCTGGAAATCTTCGAAATTCGAGCAGCTCGAAACCTCCAGATACGCCCCGCCGTCGCGGGACCCCGGCGACCAAACCTCCAGATCGTAGGTTTTGGCGGAGCCGAAACCGAGATCGCCGCTACACAACTCGATCACCCTATAATGCAAGCCTAACGACTGCAGGACCCGCTCCGCGTCGGCCGTGAGCGCCTCATGTTCGGGATACGAATTCTCCGGCGCCGTGATCTTGACCAACTCCACCTTGTCGAATTGATGGACCCGAATGATCCCGCGCGTCTCCCGCCCGGCCGAGCCGGCTTCACGCCGGAAACAGGGCGTGTAGGCAACATATTTTTTCGGCAAGTCCGCCGCCGCCAGGATCTCTTCGCGGTGCAGGTTCGTCACCGGCACTTCCGCGGTCGGGGCGAGAAACATGGCGCCGTCTTCCAGGCCGTACATGTCCTCTTCGAATTTCGGCAGTTGCGTCGTCCCGATCATGCAATCGCGCCTAACGAGAAAGGGCGGGCTCACTTCGAGATAACCGTGCTCGCGCGTATGCAGATCGAGCATGAACTGGATCAAGGCCCGCTCCAGCCGCGCCCCCGCCCCCGTGAAACAGATGAACCCGCTTCCGCTCAACTTCGTCGCGCGCTCCGTGTCGAAGAGCTGGAGCTTCGCCCCGAGCGCCACGTGATCGAGCACCGGCCCGGGCAGCTCCGGTTTTTCGCCCCAGGTTCGCACGACCGGGTTGTCGGCCGCCGTGGTTCCCACCGGCGCTCCGGCATGGGGCAGGTTGGGAATGTTGAGGAGCAAATCGCGCTGCCGTTCCTCCGCCGCGGCCGTTTGCCTGACGAGCTCCGCGATCTCGTCCCCGATTTGCCGCACCCGCTCTTCCAGCTCGGCGGAATTCTCTCCGCGACCCCGCGCGCCCCCGATCTCCTTGCTCAGGCGTTTCCGATCCGCGTTGCACTGCTGGAGGGCGGTTTCCAGCTTGCGCCGCTCGGTGTCGACCGCCAGCACCTCGTCGATCTTCGCCGCGTCATCGCCCCCGCGCGTCGCCAGCCGCTCGCGCACGAAATCGGGCTTTTCGCGAAGGAGACGAATGTCGAGCATGGGCACGAAAGAGACAGGATTAACCGGATTAACAAGATTTTTTCATCCGGAAATCCTCTCGATCCTCTCCTGAAAAGCGCGTGACTTCCCACCGCCCGCCCGCATAATTCTCTTGTGGATCAGCTCAAGTTGCTCGGCGTCGCGCTCGGGCTCGCCTGCCTCGCCGGCCTCAACCTTTACCTGACGGTTTTCGTCACCGGCCTTGCGATTCATCTCCACTGGATCGTGCTCGGGCCCGAATACCAATCGCTCGCGATCCTCGGCAATCCCGTCGTCCTCTGGATCTCCGGCACGCTCTATGTGCTGGAGTTTTTCGCCGACAAAATCCCCTGGGTCGATTCCGCCTGGGACACCGTCCACACCATCATCCGGCCGATCGGCGGCGCGCTCCTTGCCATCCGCGTGCTCGGGCAACCGACGCCGGTCTTCGACGTCGCGGTCGCGCTCGCGGCGGGCGGCGCGAGTCTCGTCACCCATTCGGCCAAGGCTTCGACCCGCCTCGTCGCGAACACTTCGCCGGAGCCGTTCTCCAACGTCGGACTCAGCCTCCTCGAGGACGCGGTCGTCATCGGCGGACTCGCTCTCATTCATTACAACCCCGCCCTCGCGCTCGGGATTTTCGTCCTTTTCCTCTCCATCATTCTCTATTTCGCGCCGAAGATTTTCCGGGCGGTGCGCGTCAAGCTCTGGCTCATCTGGAAAAAGCTGAATGGCCCGGCCGATGCCGAATCCACCGGCGAACTGCCGGGCAAATTGCCGTCGCGTTACGCCTCCGCTTTTGCCCGGGAGAATTTGTTAGGCGAAACCGTCGCCTGGGCGGTCCTCTGCATCAGCAAGCGGGTTCGCGGCGTTCCGGCGAACGCCTCCGGCGTGCTCGTGGCGACGAACGAAGACCCGGCCAGGCTCCTTTTCATCGTCCGCCGCGGTTGGGGCGCGAAAGCGCAGAGCATCCCCATCGCGGGCTGCGTCGCCACGCGCGAGCCGAAGTTTCTCTCGGAAAATCTGGTCCTCTCCGGCGGAGACGGGAAAGGGACCAACGGTGTTTTCCTCTTCGAACGCGGCCGCGGCGAACGCGTCCAGCAGATCGTCGATTTTCTCAATGGCCGTCTCGCCACTTCAGTCGCGACGCCGCCCGCCGAACCGGTCAGCGCTGCCTAACGATGCCGGAGGCCGGCCCGCATTCTTCACTTGCCCGGAAACCGGCTTCTCGCGATAGTTCCGCTCTCCCGGCACGGGGGTATAGCTCAGTTGGTAGAGCGTCTCGTTCGCAATGAGAAGGCCAGGGGTTCGAATCCCCTTACCTCCACTTTTAAGCGTTGGCCTCGCCGAAACATCCTGTCGGCAGCGCGCAGCTAATCCAACGCGACCGACGCGCCTCGTGTGATGACCGCGACCGCGCTTTGCAATTCTTCAAAGTCGAACGGCTTCGACATCATCATATCCACCTTCAGCTCTTCGTAGGCGCTGATGTCCTCGTCCGAGAGGTGCGCGGAAAGGACGAGAATCTTGCCGTCAAACTGCCGCTTGCGCAGCCGCCGCACGAGATCGAGCCCTCCGACGCGCGGCATCCGATGATCCGTGATGACGACATCAAACGGCCGTTCCGACGCGCCGATCTTGATCAGCGCCTCCCAGCCATCGACGGCGCGCGTGACCGTGGCGGTCGGACCGCCCAGGACGGTGGCGAGCATTTGCGCGACCGCTTTTTCGTCTTCCACGGTCAGGATCTGCAAAGGGGCCTTCATCATAATGCTCGATTGAAAAGCAAGTGTCAGGCCGTGCAGTTCGCCGGGCTCCAGCCCTCCGCCAAGCGCTCGAAAAATTGCCGATAATCTCGCGCGCGCGAGCACGGGACCTGCTTTTAAGAAAGGCCATTCAAGCGACTCTCCCGCACCGCCGCACCAACGTCCGTTCCACAAAATCCACTCCAAAACATCCTCCCGCTCCTCCCACCAAGGTTGTCGCCGAGGAGATCCACGCTTTTCTCGCCGTCCGCGATATTCTTTTGGCCGAGGCCGAGGAGGAAACGACCGAGGCCAATCTGCATCGGCTCTGGATGGCGAATGAATTTGCCGAGCGCTGCCTGGAACCAGCGCGCGCCCCCTATGAAGCGCAGGTCCTGCCGAACGGCGAGTCGGTCCGTGAGCGCCAGCGCTGCAAAGCCATCAAGCTGCGCATCGCCGAGCTGCGCAAACGCGTGCATCGCCAGGCCGCCTAGCATTTCGTTAGGCGAAAATCGTTAGGCCCGGGCGGGATCGAGCTGCCGGCGGGCTTCGCGCAAGGCCTCCGGGTTGCCCACGAGAACGAGCGTATCGCGCAGCCGCAGGACGGTGTCGCCGTGCGGCACGAGCACTTCGCCTTCCCGATGCACTCCGACGACGAGGGCGTTTCCCGCGACCTTGATCCGGCGGAGCGGCCGGCCGGCCAGATCCGCGTTGCGCAACGGCACATCGACCATCGAGACGTTTTCGCCCTGGTTCATCATCATCCCGAAAGCCGCCGGGAAATGGAGCGCCCCCTCGAGCGCGAGCGCAACCGCCATGGCCGGTTGCACGACTTTCACGTCGAGCCGGGTCAGCTCCGCGATCGTCGTCGGATCATCCGCCCGGGCGATGATCGCCGGAACGTTGAACTGCTCCCGCGCCATCCGGCAGACGGCTAAGATCAACTCGGCCGAGCCGGTCACCGCGATGAGGCCGCGCGCTTCGGCGATGTTGGTTTTGCGCAGCACCTCCGGGTCAGAGGCGTCGCCGAGGACGCTGCGAATTCCGATCGTGGAAAGATGGCGCAGTTGTTCCTGATCCCGGCCGAGGAATACAACTTCTTCACCGGCCTGTTTGAGGCGCTGGCCGAGCAGGATCGCGAGTTGATCGGTCCCAAGGATGAGGACGCCGCCGCGGAGCGCCGCTCCGCCCGCCGCGGGCAGAATCTTGTTGAACAAAATCGGCGAGACCGTGCAGGTCACGATCGCGAGGAGGATGATGGCCGAATTGGTCGCTGGACTAACGAGTTCGAGATCGAGGGCGATGGCGGAGGCCGCGATGATGAGGGAGAGGCGCGAGGAGAGGAGCGCCCCGGCCGCGAAGCTTTTGCGCCAGCCGGCGACCGGCAGAAAAACCAGCGCGGGCAGAAATTTCACGAGATACGCCGCCACGATCAGGACCGGGACGAGGAGCAAGGCGGCCCGGGAAGAGAGGAGCGCGGCGAGATCGAAATTCGCGCCCACGCTGATGAAAAAGATCGGAACGAAAAAGCCGTAGCCGATCGCGTCGAGCTTTTCGCGGAGCGGGGTCTTGTCGTCGCCGCCGAGGAGGCTGGTGATGGCGCCGGCGAGGAAAGCGCCCAGAATCAATTCCACCCCGAGGGCCTGCGCGAGGGCCACGAGAATGACCATGAGGGCGAAAGCGCCGCGCACCCGCAACTGCGCGGTGGCGTGGGAAAGTTCGTCGATCATCCGAAGCAAACCGGGAATGCGTTTGGCCCATTGCCCGAGGCGGGCCGCGGCGAGAAACGCCGCGAAGAGAAAGACGAAAAAGAGAATCTCGACGCTAAACCCGCGGGTGAGGACGCCGATGGTCAGACTGAGCAGGAGAAGGGTGGCGAAATCGCTCAGCAACGACGAAACGAGCACGAGCTGGCCGTAGGGCGTGGCGGTGAGGCCGCGCTCCTTCAAGATCGGGACGACGATGCCTAACGACGTCGTGCTCAGGATCAGCCCCATGAGAATGGCGCTGCGGGTCATCCCAAAATGCTGCAGAGCAAACCCGATCCCGGTCGCGAGGAAGAGAGTGAGGCAAAAATTGAGGAGCGCGAGCGGGACCGGCCCACCGGCGCGGAGGCGTTTCTTCCCGTCGCGGAGGGAATGAGACAGCGCGCCGAAGCTCACTTCCAACCCGGAAAGGAACATGAGAAAGACGAACCCGAACTCGGCCAGGAAATCGAGGGTCGGGGTTTTCGCGACGAGGTTGAGGCCGCTCTGGCCAATCGCGATACCGGCCAGGATTTCGCCCACCACGAGGGGGAGCCGCACGATGCGCAGCCGGCTCGAGAGCACCGGCACCACGACGGCCAGGATAGTGATCAGGAGGAGGGAAAAAAATGCGGCTTGCGGGGTGTGCATCAGGGTTTGTGAGGTTAGCGCACTTCTCTGTAGCGTCCGCTGTCTCAGCGGACCGGGATGCGGTGAATCCGGACAGTGCGCTGAGACAGCGCACCCTACAAAGGGTTACCCTTGCTCGGGCGCCAGTTCCGGCGCGGAGGGAACACGCAGCGGGACGAGCCGGATGGCGGCGCCGTCTTCGCGCTCGGCTTCCGTCGCTCCGCCTTCGTGGTATTCGGCATCGCCGTTCACCTTCCAAAGATCGTAAAGCTTCTCTTCCGCGAGGATGTTTTCCACGCAGAGCATCGCCGTCATCATGGCGTGATCCTGGTTGTTGTATTTGTGCATCCCGTTGCGGCCGACGAGGTGCAGATTCGGATAACGCTCCTCCAGCTCCGTCCGAATCGTCGCGACGTGCCGGGCGTAATCGTCGTCGTAAACCGGGTAGGCTTTCTTTTGCCTAACGACGCAGCCATCGACCACGTCGCCCTCGTGGGCGAGGCCGATCTGGACGAGCTCGCGTTTCGCCAGCTCGATCAAATCGGGGTCGCTCGAATCCCAGAGCCCGTCGTGCTCGAAGCAGAAATATTCCAGCCCGTAGCAGGCCTTGTCCGGCTCCGGCACCATCTCGGGCGACCAAGAGCGGAAGTTCTGCACCCGGCCGACCTTGACGCTCGGATCGTGGATGTAGATCCAATTGTCAGCAAACGCGTCCTCCGCCCTAACGATCAACATCACGGTCAGAAAATCGCGATACTTCAGGCTCTCCGCCGCTTCCCGCACCCGGAGCGCGACCGCCGGAGTAAGCCCGCAGATCAAGTCCCGCATCGGCGCCGAGGAAATGACGTGCTCCGCGTCGAGCGTCTGGGCGCGGCCTTCGCGATCGCGGAAGTGCACGCTCCAGGTTTCGGTCAGCTCGTTGAATTCGCAGCCGGTCACCTGGCAGCCCATCTCCAGCTCGCCGCCCATCGCCTGCATTTTTTCCGCGCACACTTCCCACATCATGCCCGGCCCTTTTCTCGGGTAGCGAAACGAGTTGATCAGCGTCTTGATCACCTTGCTCTTGTCGCGCGAGGGGCGCTGCGGGAAGAGCGCGTTTTTGATCGCGCTGCCTAACGACAAGCCCTTGATCCGCTGCGCCGCCCAGTCGGCTGAGATCTCGCGGCAGTTCATTCCCCAGACCTTTTCGGTGTAGCTCTTGAAGAAAGTGGTAAAGAGCCGGCGGCCGAATTGGTTCGTCACCCAATCCTGAAAATTGCGCGGCTCCCGGACCGGGAAAAGTCGCGCCCGCACCCAGGAGAGAACACTCAGGATCGAGCGGAACACGCCGAGCTTGCGCAGGGCCTCGAACGGCTTCAGCGGGTAGGCGAAAAATTTTCCGTCGTAGAAAATGCGCGAGGAGCGGGGCCGCTCCAGCATGTCGTCAGGCAAAATCTCGTTCCAGAAATCGTCGACAGCCTTCGACTTCGAGAAGAAACGATGCCCGCCAATGTCGAAGTGAAAACCCTTGTAGCGCGCGGTCCGTGAGATGCCGCCGACGTAGACCGGGTCGGCCTCGAGCACCGTCGCCTCGACCTCGTTTTTCGCGAGCAAATAGCCGGCCGTCAGTCCCGCGGGACCGGCGCCGATGATCGCGACCGCGGTTTTCATCCGTCGATCAAGCGACCCAATTTCCCTGAGTGAAGTTCCAGACATAAAAACCTTGCAAAGCGAGCCCAGCGGCAGAGATGACCGCGGCGAGGCCCATCGCGAGCGCCCGGACGAAGACCGGGGCGACCCGGAAT
>JBBQHV010000003.1:0-20785 GCA_038324295.1 Chthoniobacterales bacterium | reverse complement strand
ATTGACGATTTTAGCGGCCGCCCGCTCGGCGTTCACCGCGAAGAAGGGCAGCGCGGTCGAGAGCGAAAACCAGGTGTATTCCGCGCCGTGATTGCCCTTGAACTTCGCGTGCACCTGCGAACCGGTCCGCATCATTCCAGGCGTGACCGTGGTGACTCGGATGCCGTCGCGTGCGAGCTCCGCGCGAAACGCGTCCGAGAGCCCGACGAGCGCGAACTTGCTCATGCTGTAAGGGCCCATGTGCGGGACCGCGACTTTGCCGCCGATCGAGGAGATGTTGACGATCCGTCCCCCGCCCGCCCGGCGCATGTGCGGGATCACCGGCTGGATTAGGTTGAAGGGCGCCCAGAAGTGCAAACCCATCGCTTTTTCGAAATCGCCGCGGCGCATGTTCTCGAGCGGGCCGACCTCGATGATGCCGGCGTTGTTGATCAAGACGTCGATCGCGCCGTAACGGTCGATCACAGTCTCGATCGCGCCTAACGACTGCCCGCGATCGAGCAGATCGCAGGGGACGCCAACCGCCTCGCCGCCCAGCTCGCGCAGTTCTGCGCAGGCGCGGTTAAGCTCGTCTTCATCGCGCGCGAGGAGCGCGAGGCGGCCACCTTCCGAGGCGATCTGGCGGGCGATCGTTAGGCCAAGCCCGCGCGAGCCGCCCGTGATGACGATGCTCTTGCCGGTAAATGAAAATTTGTCGCGCATCAGGCGCGAGAGGCTCCAGGCCGCAAGACCGACCCCGCCAAGGGTGAAAAGTAATCGCTTCATCCAAACAACCTACGTTGATCGGGCGAAGAGGCGACCGGAGCGCATGTTCGGGGCCGCGCTTTCGCATCCTGTAGCGGCGGTCTGTGACCGTCGCTCGCATTTCGACGCCGGCCCTGAGTTTCGACGGTCACAGACCGCCGCTACAGATCAAACTTCCGCGCGCGCGGGAGCGACGGGTAGCGCGTGATCGGCCGCCGGTTTTCGAAAGGTCCACGCGAGCGCGAAAGCGACGAGGAGAATTCCGGCGCTCGCGAAGAGCGGCGTGCGCGCATAACGCGCAATCGGAAAACGCAGATCGAACATGAGGAGCCAGCCACCGAGGAGCGGCCCGACAAGCCGGCCGACGCTGCCGGCCGATTGCATGAGGCCGAGCGCGCGCCCCTGCCAGCTGCGATCGATCATTTGCGAAGCGAGCCCGTTGAGGGTCGGATTGACGAGGCCGTTGGCGATCGCGGTCACGCCGCAGACGAGCAAAAGCATGGACAAGGTGCTGACGAGCGGCAGGAAAAACATGGCGAGCGCGAGGAAGAGCAAGCCGGTGCGGGCGAGTGCGGTTTCGCCAAATCTTTTTACCAGCCGTCCGATCAAACCGCCCTGCAGGATCACGCTGATGATTCCGATGAAGCCGAAGATGTAACCGGTCTGGCGCGCGTCGTAGCCGAAGTGCTTTTCGGTGAGGAGCGCGAAGAGCGTCGTCATGATGGCGAATCCGGTGATGGTAAAAAAATAAGTGACCACGATTGTGCCGAAGAGCCGCCCGTGTCCGTGCCGAAAGATATCCGCGAGTTTGGTCCGTTCGTGCGGCCGTGAGCGGTATTCCCTGGAGAGGCTTTCCGGGAGGATGAAGTAAAGAAGCACGACATTGAGAGCGGCGAGGGCGGCGGCGAAATAGAACGGCGCGCCATAAGAAATGCGGCTGAGAATGCCGCCGATCATCGGGCCAAAGGTAAAGCCGAGTCCAAAAGCGGCCCCGATCAAGCCCATCGAACGCGATCGATTTTCCGAGGTGCTGACATCGGCGATGTAAGCCTGGGCAGTGGAAATATTGCCGCCGGTCGCGCCATCGATAACGCGGGCGACGAAGAGGAGCGGAAGCGACGTGGCCCATCCCATGACGAGAAAACCAAGCGCGGTGCCGGCCAGACTAACGATGAGCACGGGACGCCGCCCGACCCGGTCGGAGAGTCGCCCTAACAATGGCGTAAAGAGGATCTGCATCCCGGAATAGATCCCGGTGAGCCAGCCGATCTCGAGCGGAGTGGCGTGGAAATGCTCGGCATAAAGCGGGAGCACCGGGATGACGATGCCGAACCCCACCATGTCGATGAAAACGGTGAAAAAGATGACGAAGAGCGGAGACATGCGGAGAAGTGACGGGTGAAAAGTGACGAGTGACAGGCGGCGTGAGGTGAATATTACGAATGAAGAAATGGTCAAGCATCACGCTTGCGCACTTGTCACTCGTCACCCATCACTCGTCACTTTCCTTCACCCGTGTTTGCGATTGAAGCGCGCGACTTCCCGCGCGGTCTCGCGATCGGTTGCGCGCTTTTTCAGGTCGAGCCGTTTGTCGCGCGCGTGTTTGCCCTGGCCAACGCCGATCTCGGCTTTTATCCGCCCGTTTTTCCAATAGAGCTTGAGGATGACGAGGGTGCGCCCCTCGATGTTCGTCAGGCCATAGAGCTTGTCGATCTCGCGGCGATGGAGGAGGAGCTTGCGCACCCGCTTGGTCGCCGGCACTTCGTGGCTGGCCTGCGCGTAGGGCTGAATGTCGACGCCGTAAAGGAAGGCTTCGCCTTTTTCGATCCGGGCAAAGGCGTCGCCAATGTTGGCTTTGCCGGCCCGGATCGATTTGACCTCGCTGCCTTTCAGCTCCACCCCGGCTTCGTAGCGCTCGAGGATGTGAAAATCGCGCAGCGCTTTGCGATTGAGAATGGTCTCAGCGGGCATGAGGTGCGCGGCCCGGCACGCGAAAGAATTTTACGCCTCGTCGGGCGTTTCCTTCAGCTCTTCGTAGGTGAGCTTGCCGTCGATGATTTCCTTGAGCGCGATGTCGGTGAGGGAGGATTTAAGGGTGGCTTCGACGAGCGGGCGATGGCCGATCCCGAGCTGCCGGACTCGCTTCGAAACCACATTGATGAGGAGTTGCTGGTTGGGGATCACTTTGGTGGCTTCTTGCAGGAGTTGAGCGGTCATATTTCTCAAGGAACGGACGGTCCCGCCGGTCTGGGACGGAAATTGCAGGATCGCGGAAACGCCGTTCGCGAGAGCAGGAGCGGTGGAAATCGAAGCAAGCATCGTTCGGCGACAGCGGATTCGGACAATGCGCGCGAGGGTTGGGTTGTCAATCGATTTGTTCCGGTCCGCGCCGAGGACGGACTCGCTTGAGAAATCCACTCGGCGCGTAGGTAAGAAGGAACTTTTCGCGCGTCCGATCGATCTCGAACTCTGCGTTTTCCGCGGCAAACTGCTGCGCCGCAATCAGCGGCCCCGGGGTGTGCTCACTCCATTCCATCACATCCACGATCCCGTCCTCCGCGATGAAGTAGCAGCCCTCGGAAACGAGCGGGCCGTAGAGCTGCATCTCCTGGCGGACATGGGCGGCGGCGTGGTTGCCGTCGGCCAGCACCATGGTCCGGCGCCCCGCGCAGAGCCCGGTCGCGCGTCGCACCGTCTCGGGCGCGATGCTGTCGCCTGTGAGGCAGTGCACATTTTCGGGCAATTCGATCGCCGGTTTTTCCAGATCGATCGCCACCACCTGCCCGCGGGGGCCGCGAAAATTCCGCAAGGTGTCGGCCAGCCAGAGGGTCGTGCCGCCGTGGCGAACACCGATCTCAACTACACTTTCCACTCCCGTTTCCCAAATGATTTCCTGATAAATCCAGAGGTCGAGGACGTTCTTCCAGGTGAGCACGCCCCGGTAGTGCACCTGATCGAAAACCACCTCGCGCTGGTAGCGTTCCACCCATTCGCGCAGGGTCATGGAGAGCGCGCCTTGCAGCGGGCTGGGCTCTGGAAGGTCGGCGGCGGTCATCGGAGGCGAAGCGGCAGCGCCATTCTGAGGAGGAACGCCGCTCCGGTCAACGCGCGACCGAGAACGCGTTTTGCTTTGTGCGAGGCGATGTGGTAAGTGCGGTCGTCTTTGAGCACGGGCTGTGGCTCAGCTTGGTAGAGCGCTGCGTTCGGGACGCAGAGGCCGTGGGTTCAAATCCCACCAGCCCGATTCTTTTTCGCGCGATGGAAAATTCTGCACTCAAGGAAGGCGACTTGGCTCCCGATTTCTCCGCCATGGCGATCGGTGGAAAATATGGCAGCGGCAAAACCGTCACCCTCAAAGAGCTGCGCGGCCGGCCGGTCGTGCTCTACTTTTACCCGAAAGACGACACGCCCGGATGCACCGCGCAAGCCTGCGGGCTGCGGGACGAGTGGAAGGATTTCGCGGAAGCGGCGGAGATTTTCGGGGTCAGCATCGACTCCGAGAAGAGCCACCAGAAGTTCATCGCGAAATATGATCTCCCCTTCCCGCTCCTCTCCGATCCGGAGAAGTCGATCGTCAGGGCCTACGGCGTCTGGATCGAGAAAAGCATGTACGGCAAAAAATACATGGGGACGGAGCGGACGACGTTCGTGATCGACGGGAAAGGGCGGATCGCCAGGATTCTGCGGAAGGTCAAACCCTCCGAACACGCCGCACAACTGAAGGCCGCGCTGTAAAAACCGCGTTGTAGTGTCCGCTGTCTCAGCGGACTCGCTGTTTTTGCGAAGCGCTCCCGAGGTGCGCTGAGACAGCGCACGCTACAACGCACGCATTCTGCGTTCGCAATCTTCCGGCGAAATCCTGTTGCCAAGCGCACCTTTCAATTTACCTTCGCTGCGCGTGACCGGATTTGGTCACGATTTTGGTTTCAGATGCTGATCTTCGGCACTCCGGAATCGGCAGATTGAAATTCCTCTATGGGCTCGCTGAAAAAACGACGAAAAGCAAAAATCTCCAAGCACAAGCGCCGCAAGCGGATGAAAGAAAACCGCCACAAAAAGCGTTTGCGCTACAAGTCATAAGGCGGCCCGCCCTCGTTAGGCGGGAGCTCTTTACCCGGGGCGGCGTGGTTTGCGCGAGCCGATGGACGCTCCTAACCTTTTGCCCATGACGCGAGCGAAACTGAGGGGGAAACGCGCCAGTTGGTGGTTTGCCGCCGCCGCCCTTCTCCTCGGCGCTTCTCTGGCGGGCGCGCGTCCGGTCGAGAAACGTCGGCCTTCCCCCACTCCGCATTCCGCGGCGAGGTCGCCGGCGCAGGACGACACGCTCGTTCTCCACCCGCCGAAGGACCTCGCGCTCCAGCCCGAAGGCGAGCGCAAAGCCCAGGCCCTCACTTCCTACGTCGAGGCGCTCGATCTCCAGGAAGACGGCGAAAGCGAGAAAGCGCTAGCCGCTTTCGAGAAAGTCCTGAACGTCGATCCCGGCCAGGTGGACCTGGCCACGCGGGTGGCGTTTCTCCTCACCCGGCAGGGCGATTATCCGCGCGCGATCGATATCCTGAAGGACGCGGTCAAGGCGGAGCCAAAGGCGACCGAGCCCTATCTCCAGCTCGCCTACATTTACGCGAAGTATCTCAAGAAAATGGAGCCGGCGATTCGTTATGCGAAGCAGGCGGTGGCGCTCGCGCCTAACGAGATCGACGGCTACCAGCGGCTTTGCGAAGTGCAGCTCACGGCCGGCAATCGCAAGGCCGCGCTCCAGACGCTCGATCGCGCCGCCCGGATCGAGACGAACGATCCCTCTTTCTGGACCCGGCTGGGCAAACTCTATCTCGCCTTGCTCGCCCAGACCAACACGACCCCGAAGCCGGACGACCTCACGAAAGTGAATGCCGTCTTTCGCAAGGCGCTCAAGCTCGCCCCGAGCGACGCTTCCGTCCTGCGCGACGCGGCCGATTATTTCGCCGCCACCCAGCAGATAAAAGACGCGATCCCGCTCTACCTCCGCGTCCTCGAGCTTCAGCCTAACGACTCCGCGGCGCGGGAAAAACTCGCGACCGGTTTCGTCCTGACGAAGCAGCGGGGCAAGGCGATCCAGATGTTGCAGGAAATCATCCAGCAACACCCGGAACAGTACCAGCCTTACGAATTGCTCGGCAAAGTGCTGGAGGAAGATGCCGCCATCCTCGTGGAAAAGAAGAAGCTGAAAGAGGCAAAAGCCGAATATGCGAAAGCCGCGGCCGCCTATGAGCAGAGTCTTTTGATCAACGCCGCCCAGCCGGATAATTACCTCCACCTCGCCGAGCTCTATCTCGGCCGGCTGCGCGAGCCGGAGCGGGCGGTCAAGTTATTGCAGGATGCGCGGCGCCATTTCCCGGCCGCGCCGCAGATCACCTACCTGCTTGCCGTCGCCTTGCGCGAGGCGAAACAAACCCAGCAGGCGGTCGCGACGTTCGAAGAGGCCTTGCACGAAGCGGAAGCGCAAGGGGTGGAAATCGCGAACGCCCGTTTCTATTTCGAGTACGGCGCGGCGGCGGAACGGGCCGGCCTTTACGACCGGGCCGCGGAGCTCTTCAAGAAATCGATCGAGCTCGACCCTAACGACGCCGCCGAAGCTTATAACTATCTTGGTTTCATGTGGGCCGACCAAAACACCCACCTCGATGAAGCGGAGAGTTACATCAAGAAAGCGCTCGCGACCGATCCGGAAAACGGGGCCTATCTCGACAGTCTCGGTTGGATCCATTACCGGCGCGGCCAATACGAGCAGGCGCTCGCCGAGCTGCTCAGCGCGGTGCAGGCGTTGCAGGGTGAGGATCCGACGGTTTACAGTCACATCGGCGACACTTACGAAAAGCTGAACCAACTTCCTCAGGCGCTCGAATATTGGGAAAAATCGCTCGCCCTCGATCCATCCGACAAAAAGCTCGCGGAAAAAATTGCCCGCTTTAAAAGCAAAGTGAGCAAAGGCGAGTCTGCCGGCGCCACTCCGATGCCGTGAAGAAATATCCCACCCCGTGGCAGCGCAAGACGATGTGGGCATCGCTCACCGCGATCTTCGTCGTCGTCCTTTTCCTGATCGTCGGCTCGGTCGTCTGGATCGGGGCAAACGCCGTCGCCTTTCTTCAGCCGATTCTTATCCCGGTCGCGATCGCGGCCATTCTGGCCTATCTCCTCGATCCGCTCGTGACCCATCTGGCCAATCGCGGGTTTGGCCGGACCAAAGCGGTTCTGACCATTTTCGCGATCGCCTTTTTCGCCATCGGCGGGTTGGTGGCCTGGATCGTACCGCTGATCTCGGTGCAGAGCGCGAGTCTGGCGCGGCAGCTCCCGGCCTTCACCATCCACCTGCGCGATGAAGTGGTCGATCTCATGTTCCGCTACGAACACACTTTCGGTCTCGGGGAAAAGGCCGGGAGGGCCGGGGCGACGAACGGCCTCGTCAACTGGCTGCTGGCCGGGCCGACCCCCGCGGCGATCAGCCCCACGCCCTCGCCCACTCCAGAGATCGGCGTTCCTCCCGGGGGTGAAGTCATTTCTGAGACGCCGAAAAAGTTGACCTCCGCGGACCGGCAACGGATTCAGGATTGGGTGCAAAAGCAGTTGCCGGCGCTCGAAAAACAGCTGCCTGATCTGATTGGCAAGCTTTGGTTGTTAGTCAAAAGCAGCGTCGGCGGCTTCCTTGGTGTGACTGGCTTTCTTCTCAGTCTGGTCATGGTGCCGATCTATTCGTTCTTTCTCCTCAAGGAGCGGCCCGCGATCGAGCGGCGCTGGCGGGAATACCTGCCGCTCCGCGCCTCGCCCCTCAAAGACGAAGTCGCGACCACCCTTTCCCAGATCAACAGCTACGTCATCGCCTACTTTCGCGGCCAGCTTCTCGTCTGTCTGGTCGATGGTCTGCTCATCGGGACGGCCCTTACCATCTACGGCTTGAACTTCGCCCCGCTCATCGGCCTGCTCGTGGTCCCCCTGACGATGATACCTTATCTCGGCATCTTCCTTTGCTGGATCCCGGCCGTCATCATCTCCGCCGCCCAATGGGGCGATTGGTGGCACCCGTTTTGGGTCACGATCATTTTCCTCGCGGTGCAAAACCTGGAAGGCCTTTTTTATGCGCCGCGCATCGTCGGGAACTCGGTCGGGCTTCATCCCATGACCGTGATCGTCTCGATTTTCATCTGGGGCTTGCTCATCGGCGGTCTGCTCGGTCCGCTCCTCGCCATCCCCCTCACCGCCACGATCAAGGTGCTCCTCGCGCGCTACGTCTGGGGCGAGCGCCTGCGCGAGGAAGTGATGGAGAACATCGAAGAGGTCCCGGTGGTCGCGGACGCCGCGGCCGAGCCCGAGCCTGCTCGTTAGGCATTTGGCCGCGGGCGGGGGCGGCTGATCGTTTGCAAAAGCCCCCCCGCCATTGTTTAGAGAGCGAACGATGCCTCAGTCGCCGAAACGCGTTCGCCGCAAACGACGCCGCCGCGCCGCCTCCACCCTCCGCACGCGCATCCGCGACATTGTCCTTCTTTCCCTCATCGTCGCCGGCTCTTTCGTTTTCGGCTTTTTTTCCTTCTCCTCGGTCCACAAAGGCTGGAACCGCTGGCGGGAAACGCGGCTCATCAAAGAGGCGGGCGATTTTCTCGAGCACGACGACTTGGATGCAGCCGAACAAGCGGCGCGCAAGGTCATCTCTCTCGACCCCGGCTCGGTCGCAGCCTGCCGCATTCTCGCGGAAGCGACGGAAAAGCAGAACCGCACCGAGACGGTCGCCTGGCGCTCGCAGATCGCGCGGCTTGCGCCCTCGCTCGATAGTCAGCTCAACCTCGCCTCGGCGGCGCTGCGTTTTGGTCAGCTCGATGTCGCCCGCAACGCGCTTCAAAAAGTGCCTGCGCCGAATCGCGACAAAGCCGCCTATCATGTCGTGGCCGGCTGGCTCTCGCGCGCGCAGGGAAACGTGGCCGATGAAGAAAGGCATTTCGCCGCCGCCGTCGCCCAGGAACCGGGCAACGACGTTTACCAGTTCAACCTCGCCGTTCTCCAGATCCTCTCGCCCGATCCGGAGAAAAGCGCCGCCGCCCGCAACCAGCTCGAGCGCCTGAGCAAGGTGCCGCAGTTCCGCACCCCGGCGTTGCGCGCGCTCCTCGAAAACGCCGTTCGGCAGAACCAGATGGCCGCCGCCGAAGCACTCGCCCAGGACCTGCAAATGAGCCAGGAAGTGACCTTCGCCGATTACCTGCTCTGCCTCGATCTTTACCGGAAGTTGAACCCGAAGAAATTCGGCGCGCTCCTGAGCAAGGTAAAACCGGTCGCGGCCCGCCACGGCGCCGACCTCGCGCAGTTGATCGACTGGATGAACGAGAACGATCTCGAGAGCGAGGCGCTGAAGTGGTCGGAAAAATTGCCCGCTGCCCTAACGAGTCAACCGCCGGCCGCGATCGCGATCGCCGCCGCCCTCGCCGAGACGAAGAACTGGTCGCGCCTGAAACGCTGGACCCGGAGCGGCTCGTGGGGCGCGGCGGAATATCTGCGCCTCGCCTACCAGGCCTATGCGGCGCGGCGGGCGCGGCACGCCTCGGCCGATGCCGAATCCGATTCGCTCTGGGATTCCGCGCTGCATGAGGCGGGCGACGACCCCGAGCGCGAGCTGGCTCTCGCCCGCCTCGCCTCGAAATGGAAGCTGGAGCAGGAAGCCGAGCAGCTCTGGCTGCGGGTGGCGGAGTTTCCCGCGACCCGCCGGGAGGCGCTCGATGCGCTCTACCAGATTTATCGCGAGACGAACGATCTGCCCAACCTCCGCCTCATCGCGCAGCGGTTGCACGACAGTTCCCCCGAAGAAATCGAACTGGCCGCGAACGCCGCCCGGCTCGCCCTGCTGCTCGATCACAACACCGCGGCCGGCCGCCAGCTGGCCGAGCGCACCTACAAGAAAGCGCCTAACGATACTGCCGCCGCCGTCACCTATGCCTTCGCCCTTTACGGCACCGGCCGAACTTCCGCCGCGATCGACATTTTGAAAAAGGTGCCGCCGGATCAGTTGCGCGACCCGCACGCCGCCGTCTATGCCGCGCTTCTTCTCGATGACGACAACCAGGTCGCCGCGGCCGACGAGTTCATCAAGCTGGCGAAGGCGGGTCACCTGTTTCCGGAAGAAAAACAGCTCCTCGAAGACATCAGCGCGCGGCGCCAAAACGCCACCCCGAGTCCTTCGCCTCACGAGCCCTCGTCCTCGCCCACGCCTTCTCCGACTCCTCGTTAGGCAAACTGCACGCGACGTTCTGAATCCGTACGACACAAGCCGCTGGGAGATCGAGTTTCTCGAGACGCAGGATGTTTTGCGCTCGCGCAACTTCGGGATCGAGCACGGGGCCAAGGTCGTCCGCTATCCCATCCGGATGTTGCGCTATTGGTTTGGCTACCACCTCCTCGCGCGGGAATACGAGCGCGCCGGCCGGCCGCTCGACATCGCCGAGATCGGGATTCACAACGGCCAGATGTTTCTCTTCGCCAAAATCGCCGCGACCCATGTGCGCGATCCGGCGCAGGGACTCGCCTGGTCGCGCTGGCTCGGGGTCGATGCGGTCTTGAAGCATCATCGGATTAAAAAAGCCGGCTACGCCGAAGTGCAGGAGGCTAACCTGGAGGATGAAAACTTCGCGCTCGACGGCACCTTCGATGTCGCGCTTTGTCTGCACATTCTCGAACATCGGCCCGCGCCGGAGGACGATTTGCGCAAGATCGCGGCGGGCGTGCGCCCCGGCGGCGCCATCATTGGCGGCTCGCCCGTCGTCCCGCGGATCGCGCAGCAGATTCAGGAATGGCGCATCCGCCGAACCGCCGCGCCGATGGGCCACGTGAGCGTCTTCTCGCCCGCGCGCATCCGGCGCATGACGAAGGAGGCGGGGTTGAATCTTGAATTCATCTCCGGCGCCTTTTTCCTGCGCCGCAAAGGCTGGCAGCTGGAGAACTCGGCGGAATGGCTGCGCTTCAATCTGCGCTGGGGTCAGCTTTTCCCCGGCTGGCCGGGCGAAATTTACTGGCTCGCGCGGAAGCCGTGACGATTATTCGTTAGGCATGTGCGACCGTCTTTCCGGCGACGACGCGCAAATTGTAGGGCGGGCGCTTCGCCTGCCCCTAATCAACAAACTGGGCAGGCGGAGCGCCCGCCCTACAACTTCATCGCCTGTTCGACGATCAAGGCGGCCAGTTCCTGGGTCGCTTCATCGAGCGCCGCGTTCGCCGCTTTTAACCGCGGCGCTTCGTGCGACGGCAAGGCAGCCCGGACCGCTTCCGCTTTTTCCTCGATCCGCCTTCGCTCCGCTTCCCGAAATCGATCGCCCGCCTGCGCCAAAGCCTGGGTCACGGCCGCCAGCATCTCTTCCGATTTGAGCAGCGTCTCCGTCCAGACCCGCTCGCTCATGTCTTCGAAGGCGTGCTCGAGCGAGTCGGCGATCATCGCCTCGACCGCCTCGTCGGAAACGTCGACCGCGCTTTCCAGATCGAGAACTTTTTCCGCGCCCGTCTTCGTGTCCCGCGCCAGGACCTGCAGAATCCCGTTCGCGTCGATCGCGAATTGCACGCCGACCCGGGCCACGCCTTTCGGAGCCGGCTCGAACTCGAGGGTAAATCCGCCTAACGACCAGTTGTCGGCCGCCATTTCGCGCTCGCCTTGCAGGACCTTGATTTTCATCGCCCGCTGCTGATGAAGCGCGGTCGTAAACATCTCGCCGGCCTTGATCGGAATCGTCGAGTTGCGCGGGATGATGACGTTCATGAGGCCGCCGAAGGTCTCGATGCCTAACGACAGCGGCGTGACATCGAGAAGCACGACCTCGCGGACCGCGCCGGAAAGAATCCCGGCCTGAATCGTCGCGCCGAGCGCGACCGCTTCGTCGGGATTTTGCGAGACATTCGGTTCGCGCCCGAAAAGCTCGGCGACGAATTGCCGGACGAGCGGCATGCGCGTCACGCCGCCGACGAGAATCACTTCGTCGAGCTCGGCGGCGGTTAATTTCGCGTCGGAAAGAGCGCGCAGGCAATGGGCGCGGGCCCGCTGGATGATCGGCCGGGCCAGTTTTTCGAGTGCGCTGCGCGTCAGTTCGCAGGTGAAATTTTTCCCGTCCAGAAACGGGGTAGCGATCCGCACGACCTCCTCGCTGGAGAGCCGATGTTTTGCCTCGATCACGAGCTCGCGCTTCTGCCAATTGGAGAGCGGCAGATCGCAGGCGGCGACGAGGGCCGCGTCGATATCGTCGCCGCCCAGATGGGTATTTCCGCTCGTGGCGAGAACCTGAAAAACGCCGTCGTTCAATTCCAGAATCGAGATGTCGAAAGTGCCGCCTCCGAGATCGAAAACCGCAATGCGTGATTTGCTTTTCAGCTTGTCCAGGCCGTAGGCGAGGGCTGCGGCAGTCGGTTCGTTGATGATCCGTTCGACCGTGAAGCCGGCCGCTTCCCCGGCGGCTTTGGTCGCATTGCGTTGCGCGTCGTTGAAATAAGCCGGGACGGTAATGACCGCGCGCGAGATCGGCCGGTCGAGAGCCGCTTCCGCGTCGCGTTTCAGTTTACCCAGGACGAGCGCGGCGATTTCCTCCGGGGTAAATTCCCGGTCGCGGAGCGCGATTGCGATTGGCTGGCCCGCTCGCCTGACGACCTTGTAATCGGTCGGCGTTTCCTCCTCCCGGAGATCGTCGCCCCGCGATCCCATGAGCCGCTTCGCCGAATAGATCGTCGTTTCCGGTTGAACCGCGCGCATCCGCGCGGCCGCCGCGCCGACGAGCGGATCGGCGTCCTCCGGAAAATGCACGACCGAGGGCGTAAGCCGGGCGCCGTTCGCGTCGGCGAGAAGAATGGGAAAGCCCGCTTCCATCACGCCGATGAGCGAGTTGGTCGTGCCCAGATCGATCCCGACGATTTCGTCCCTCATCGCCGGCACTATACGCGAGCGGAGCGTTTCGACGAAACGCTCCGCCTCTCTTCGTTAGGCGAAAAGGCTACGTTCCCCTAACGAGCGCCACGACCACGAAGATGACCGCGAGGATCACGAGGATGTGGATGGCGCCGCCAAGGATGTGAAAACCCAGCCAGCCGATGAGCCAGAGCACGAGAAGGATTACTGCAATTGTCCAGAGCATACTCATTGATCGCCCGCATCCCCCTTTTCGGACGGGTAAAATTTTCCTCCGACCCGCCCGATCGCGGCGATTAGGTTTGGAAAAGCGGCGATTTCGGCAACGGTATCGCTGCTTGAAACTTCCGTTTAGTCTTTTCCTCGCGCTCCGTTATCTCAAACCGAAACGCACTTTCGTTTCCATCATCACCCTCGTCTCCGTCCTCGGGGTGACGTTAGGCGTGACCGTTCTCATCCTCGTCATCTCGGTCATGACCGGCTTCGACCGCGAGCTGCGCCAGAAGGTGATCGATTTCGATGCTCACATTCTCGTCACGACCGACGGCATCATGCAGAACTGGCGCGAGCTGACGGTGAAAATCCGCCAGACGCCGGGAGTGGTCGCGGTCGCGCCCTACATTCAAGGCCCGGTGATCGTCGAATTCCAAAATCGTCGGCTCGCGCCGATGATTCGCGGGATCGATCCGGCGGCGGAGGAAAAGGTCATACCGCTGAAAAAATTCATCAAACTCGGGAAGCTCGATCTCGAAGGCGAGTCGACCGTGCTCGGGATCGATCTGGCGCGGCAGCTCGGCGTGACCGTGGGCGATAAGCTGACCATTTATTCTCCCGGGAATCTCGGTGCGGTGCTGGATAAGCTGAAGACGCTCGAACAGAAAAAGGGCGCCGAGCAACAGGCCGCGATCGACGATCTCAAGGAAGTGGTGTTGCCGAAGGAGCTGACCGTCACCGGCCTCTTCGAGACCGGGCAATACCTGCACGACTCACAGTTCCTCCTCGTCCCGATCTACGTAGGCCAGGAACTTTACGGGCTCGGCGATGCGCTCCATGGCTTAACTGTGAAGACGACGGATCCCTACGACGCGGCGCATGTAAAAGCGGAGATCGAAAAATTCCTCCCGCCCGGCGAATATGCCCAAACCTGGATCGAGATGAACAAACAATATTTCGACGCGGTCCGGCTGGAGCGCTCGGTCATGGCCTTCCTGCTTTTTTTCATCGTGGTGGTGGCGGCGTTTGGAATCATGAACACGCTCATCACCGTGACCGTCCAGAAGCGGCGCGAGATCGGGATCATGAAAGCAGTCGGCGCCTCGCTCTGGCAGATCATGGGCGTCTTCCTTTTCCAGGGAATCGTGGTCGGCGTCATTGGAACACTGACCGGGCTCGGCCTCGGTATGACGCTGATTCGTTTTCGCAATGGGGTCAGCCACTGGTTGTCGAGTGCGCTCCACATCGAGATTTTCCCGCGCGAGGTTTATCAGTTCTCGCAAATTCCGGCGGAAGTAATTCCCGGCGATGTGGTCAAGATTTGCATCGCGGCGTTCATCATTTGTTCATTAGCCGCGCTCATTCCGGCTTATTTTGCCGCGCGGGTCGATCCGGTAAAGGCGCTGCGCTATGAATAATCTTCACCGCTGCTACCGATCGGCTGGAGATGGTGGATTTCTCCCGATGATCTCTTCAATCCCCGCTCCCTCAGGTGAGGAGCGGTCGGCAGTCTTGGCTGCTCTGGCGGACGACTAGGGCGTGTTAACACTAACGCAGGGCCTCGACGATGAGGGCGAAGTGGATGAAGGCGGTGAACATCACGTCGAGTTTATCGAAGCGGGAGAAGATGCGCCGGAAACCTTTGAGGCGACGGAAGAGGCGCTCGACTTCGTTGCGTCGGCGATACATGGCGCGGTCATATTCCCAGGGTGAAATCCGGTTTGGGTGGGGCGGAACAACCAGCGTGAAACCAAGCTCTAAAGTTTCGTCTCCTTCATAAGCTCGATCCATGATCAGATGGCAGGGAAGCGGAGTTGGCCCTTGCTTTTGCAGCAGGAGACGGCCGTGCGGCGCATCGCCGGCCTGCCCGGGCGAGAGCGCGAAACTCAAGGCGCAGCGAGCATTCGCGGCAACCAGATGAATCTTGGTGGTCCAGCCTCCACGGGACTTGCCGATTGATTGCGGGCCGTTTTTTTTAAAGCTCCCGTGCCATCGGGATGCACTTTCACGATCGTGCTGTCGAGCGAGACCGCCTCCAGCTTGATCTGGATAATCTGTTCTTGTTGTAGCCGGGAAAACATCCGGTCCAGCACGCCCGCCTTACTCCAGCGATTCATCCGCGTGTAAATCGTGTGCCAGTTCCCCAGACGTTTGGGCAACCCGCGCCATTTGCACCCTTGCTCGGCCACATGCAGGATGGCGTTAATAACTTCAAGATTCGTTAGGCTGACGTTCCCGCGCTGCCGCGGCAAACAGTCTTCGATCCTGCGGTATTGCTCTTCGGTGATTTCCATCACCCTCTTTATCGGCAATCTGAACAAACGTCAATTAGTGTTAACACGCCCTAGAGCATTTGCCAGAAATTATTTCCAGCTCTGACGGCAAGTTGTAGCCGGGGGCGTTGACCCCGGCGGCGAACGAGTTTGGTCACGCGCCAGACCAGCCGGGGTCAACGCCCCCGGCTACAACTTCGCCAATCGGAAGCTTTTTTTGGCAGTCGCTCTAGACTTGTCCCGCGGCGGTGCGATTCGCCAGCGGGCTGTGCTGGGCGGCGCTGCCACGGCGCAAAATCAACGGATTAGCCTGCCGTTGCGCAAGACCGGTGACCGTGTCCCAGATTTTGACGCTGAAGACGGCGATTGCCGCGAGAGGAAGCGTGAGCAGCCAGAAGAGTGAAGTGGCCACGATCAGGAAGGGTTCAGCGAGGATGGCTTTCCAATCGTAGGAACTGTGGGAGTGGGGCGTGGAATGAGAATAGGCTGTGGTCATACGAACTTTGGTTATTATAGTATCTCGATTTGCCATAATTATCAGCAAATCGCGTGCCGAGTCCGGACATCGGACAAAACTTTCCCGCCTTGCAAACCCGACCTGCGCCTCGGATTCAGGGCCAGGCCTGGTCGTTCACCCCACCGGCAGAAGGGGAGTGCGATCTCCCTGCAGGCGATCGTTCCGAAAGCGAAAAGCGCTAGGAGCCGGCAGCGCGCCACTGTTTCCGGCGAGCGCGGGCGCCCGCGCCCCCCAGAATGACCGGAGCTGGCCTCTGCGGGATTGCTCGAGATATTTTGTTTCGCCGGCCGGCTTATTATCGTCATCCGCTCCGGTTTCTCTCATATTTGCGACTCAACTGCGGCTTTAAAACGTTTTTCGTTTGCAAAGTCTGCCCGGAAGCGCCCTGTTCCGTGGATGCGACGGAAGGCGATCATCGGAATGGTCATCGGGGCGGCCCTCGGATGTCTGGTCGGCGCGATCACGGAGTTTCGTCCGGCGCCGGCCGAGGTCCAGAAGCCTTATGTGGTGAGTGTGAACCAGACCACGGGCAAACCTCAACTTCACGTTCAGGGCAAGCCCGACCCGCGGTAAGGGACCGCGCGCTCGCGCTTGGGACCGGCACCCGCCGATCCCTTCGCTCACTATGGGGAACTGCCTCGTTAGGCGCGGAGACACAAACGCCAGTAGAATGAATCATTGAGTTTTGATTCATCGAAATGGAGGGTCGAGCGAGACCACGGCGTCGCGAGAGCTCCGCCCTCCATTGCTTTGTCGCGCGCTCACTTTCAACCGAGTGCCCGGTAACCGATGAAACCGAATTTACGCGCGACCCTCGCGCCGAGCGTTGTAGTGTCCGCTGTCCCCAGCGGACGATGCGGGTCATCCACCGGCCAGACGATGCGCTGAGGACAGCGCACCCTACAACAGCGTCTCTTTCACTGCCCTGGTGGAAATACGTCTCCAACCGCGCGCTCACCGTGATCGAAAATTTCCTCATGGACGCGAATCTTTCGTCCGCTACGGTCTCGGCTGTCTCGCGACCCCGCGCTGCGATTTCGCCTCGCCCGCTGGGGCTCGGCCGCGCCTCTCGTGCCGTTACTAAAAAAATCTCGCCATTTTGCATCTGCAAAGGAATAAGGAGCGGAGTAACGGAATCCGAACCTTTGTGAAACAGAAGGCCCTTCTCGTTTTTGCCGACTCGATCGGGCTCGATCTTTCCCGACGCCGCCTGCCCCGTTTCCTCCGGCCGCTCCTTTCCCTCCGCCGGCTCGGCGGAGCGATGAAGGCAGCGGACGTGCACCTTTTCACCTCGGGAAAATTCGCCGTGCGCCGGCCGGGCTTCCACTCCCACCCGCAACGGGGTGGGACTTTCGCCGAGCGGCTCGAAGCCGCGATCGAGGAAATCGCGCACCTTGGTTATGAGGAGATCGTCCTCGTCGGCTCCGATTGCCCTGCGCTCACGGCCGGCGATATCGCCACCGCCTTCGCGGAGCTGGCCACGAAACGGATCGTTCTCGGGCCCGATCATCGGGGCGGTTGTTATCTGATTGCCCTGCGGGCGAGCGATCGCGATCTGCTGCGCGGAATCCGCTGGAACCGCGATCGCGATCGCGCCCAACTGAGCAGCCGCGTCCGGGCGCAGGCCGTTTCTCTTCTTTCGGTCAAACAAGATGTCGATTCCTGGGCGGACGTACGCTTGCTCGCGCGCTCCGGTCATCAGCTCGCGGAATTTGCCGTCCTACTTTTCCAGATCGGGAAACGGACTTTCGACTTCTTCGTTGATCTCACCGCGCAAGCCGTGCGCGCGCGCGGACAGATGCCGCCCCCGGCCCTGGCTCGCTAGGTCGCAGCTTTCCCCTTCGCACCAGCCGACCCGCTGGCCCCGTTCGCACCGCGAACGGCTTTATCTCCATCCTGTTAAGACAACCATGAGCACATCAAATCCAGAAACTGCAGTGAGAGAACGCTACGCCGCCGGGGCCACGTCCACCGAAGCGCGGCTCTGCTGCCCGGTCGATTACGACGGCGAATATTTGAAAGTCATTCCGCCGGAGGTGATCGAGCGCGACTACGGCTGCGGCGACCCAAGCAAGCATGTCCGGAAAGGCGAAACCGTCCTCGACCTGGGCAGCGGCACGGGAAAAATCTGTTTCATTGCCGCGCAAATCGTGGGGCCGAAAGGCAAGGTCCTCGGCGTCGATATGACGGATGAAATGCTCGAGGTGGCGCGCCGGAACGCGCCCGTTGTGGCCGAAAAAATCGGCTATTCGAATGTCGAGTTTCGCAAAGGTCGCATCCAGGACCTGGCGCTCGATCTGGAAAAGCTCGATGCGGAATTGAAGGCCCGGCCGATCACCGACGCGGCCTCCTTTCTGCGCGCGGACGAGCTCGCCCAGGAGTTGCGCCTCACACATCCGCTCGTCGCGAGCGAGACGGTCGATCTGGTGGTTTCCAATTGTGTCCTCAATCTGGTCGAGCCGAAATCGAAACGGCAGCTCTTTGACGAAATCTTCCGGGTGCTGAAGAAGGGCGGTCGCGCCGTTATTTCGGATATCGTTTCCGACGAGGAAGTGCCGGAGCATTTGCAGGAGGACGCGGAGCTTTGGAGCGGCTGCATTTCCGGCGCGTTGACTGAGGAGGGCTTTCTGCAGGCTTTCAGCGACGCGGGCTTTTACGGAATTCAAATCCTCAAGCGCGACGAAAAACCGTGGCAGACCGTGGAAGGGATCGAGTTCCGATCTGTCACGATCGAGGCGTTCAAGGGGAAGCAAGGCCCCTGCTTCGAACGAAACCAGGCGGTGATCTACCGCGGTCCTTTCCGCGAAGTGCTCGATGACGACAATCACCGCATGGAGCGCGGACTGCGTTATGCCGTTTGCGACAAGACCTGCAATCTCTATCGCAAGGCGCCTTATCGCGACTTCTTTGAATTCGTCGAGCCACTCGAGGACATTCCGTTGGCGGAGGCGAAGCCGTTCGATTGCTCGCACACCGCGCGACGTCATCCGAAGGAAACGAAGGGTCAGGATTACAAGGCGACGACCGAAGCGAGCAGTTGCTGCGACGGCGGAAGCTGCTGCTGATTTCCATGAAACGGAAAGTTCTCTTCGTTTGCATCCATAACAGCGCACGCAGCCAGATGGCGGAAGCGCTCCTCAACCAGCGTTGCGGCGATTTTTTCGAAGCGGAAAGCGCCGGGCTCGAACCGGGGCGCCTGAATCTTCTGGCCGTGGAAGCGTTGCGCGAAAAGGGCCTCGATATTTCCGGGAAAACGACACGGAGCGTGAACGACGTCTTGAAGACCAGGTTCGATTACGTGGTCACGGTCTGCGATGAAGGAAGCGCCGCGGGTTGCCCGGTCTTCCCGGGCGGCGGCGAAAAACTGCACTGGAGCTTTCCCGATCCGTCGAGTTTTACCGGCACGCCGCAAGAGCGCCTCGCGCAGACCCGGCGGGTGCGCGAGCTGATTGAAGAGCGAATCGAGCAGTGGTGCGAGCGGGAGTGCGTTCCGGCCTAACCAATGATTCCGATCGCGCTTTTCCTCGCGGCTTGTTTTCTCGCCTACTCGAATGGTGCGAACGACAATTTTAAAGGCGTCGCCTCCCTTTACGGCTGCCGCGCGGCGAGCTATCGCACCGCACTGGGCTGGGCCACGATCACGACCTTCGCCGGATCGATCTCCGCAATCTTTCTCGCCCAGGCCTTGCTCAAGAAGTTTTCCGGCAAAGGCCTCGTGCCCGATGCGCTCGTCGCCTCCGCGCCGTTTTTGCTTTCCGTCGCCCTCGGCGCTGCCTTCACCGTTATCCTCGCGACCTCTCTCGGCTTTCCCATTTCCACGACGCACGGTTTGACCGGATCGCTCATCGGCGGCGGGCTCGTGGCGGTCGGCACGAACGTAAATCTAATGTCGTTAGGCAAAGGATTCGTTCTGCCCCTCTTGCTCAGTCCGTTTCTCGCCATCCTTCTCGGCGCGGTCCTCTATTTTATATTTCGGGCCCTGCGCCTCGCGCTCGGGATTTCCAAGGAATTGTGCATCTGCGTCGACTGTGACGAACGCGTCGTTGCCCTCCCCCAACCCGGCTTTCTCGAGATGCGAGCAGGCTCTTCCGGGCTCGTCCTGACGGTCGATGAAGCGGAAAATTGTCGTGAGCGGTACGCCGGGGAAATTTTCGGAATTACTTCCCAGCAGGTCATGGATGGGGCGCACTTTCTGAGCGCAGGCGTGGTCAGTTTTGCCCGGGGCTTGAACGACACACCCAAGATTGTCGCGATGCTCCTGCTGTTAAAAGCATTCGATCTGCGCTGGGGATTTTTCGCCGTCGCCGCCCTGATGGGGATGGGCGGCTTGCTTCACTCGCGGAAGATCGCCGAGACGATGAGCCAGAAACTGACCGCGCTGAACCACGGCCAGGGGTTCTCGGCCAACCTGACGACCGGAATCCTCGTCATCTTCGCGAGCACGCTGGGCCTTCCCGTCTCCACCACCCATGTCGCGGTCGGCTCTCTTTTCGGCATCGGCCTAACGACCGGCCAGGCGAATGCGGGGGTCATGCTCAAGATCGCTCTTTCCTGGATCATTACTCTGCCTTGCGCCGCTCTCCTCACCGCCGCCGTTTACTGGGCGCTTCTGCGAATCGTCTAATGAGCGCACAGCACAACGGAAAAGCGCAAGACGGCCCTCCCTTTTTGCCCCTCACCTCGCTCGACGCGCTCTGGTTCCAAGTTTCGGGGACGCTCTGCAATTTGCGCTGCAACCATTGTTTCATCTCCTGCGCGCCGGATAACCACACTCTCGGCCTCATGACGTTCGCGCAGTTCAAGCCGCATCTCGACGAATCTGTCAGGCGCGGAGTGAAGGAATATTATTTCACCGGGGGCGAGCCGTTCATTAATCCCGAGATCTTCGAAATCCTGCAATCGACTCTCGCGGTCGGGCCGGCCACTGTTCTCACCAACGCCACCCGCTTCACCGAGGAGAAGATCGCGCGCCTCGCCCGGCTGCGCGATGCTTCGGAGTTCTCTCTCGAACTGCGCGTGAGCATCGACGGATTTTCCCCCGCGACGAACGATCCGATCCGCGGGCCGGGCACTTTCGACCAGGCGATGGAGGGCGTGCGAATGCTCGTGGCGGCCGGTTTCCTTCCCATCATCACCTCGATGCGC
>JBBQHV010000002.1:0-21219 GCA_038324295.1 Chthoniobacterales bacterium | reverse complement strand
CAATAACCAGACAAACCGCATCTTCCGCTCTGACCAGATTCCCATCATTGCCATCGCCGCCGCCGGGATTCCCACCGCCAGAATCGTGATGCGCGCGATGTCCCAGGCGAGCCGCAGAAAACCAATCAGATCGCGGCCTCGTTGCAGGTCAGTTTCTGCGAAGGCAAACCGAGCTTCTTTGTAGGACAAGAGGAAGCGCGTATGCGCGAGAAAGCGATGCGGGCTCACGACGATGCCTGCTGCGAGCGTGTAGCATGCCAGTCCCGAAAGCACGATGACCGCTGGCGCCTTCCAAAGGCTACCCCCTGTCTCGTTCGGAAGCGCGATGAGGCGTCGCCAGTGCAGGAAGAAAGCCACAGCGATCGCGCCCAACCATCCGCCATAAGCCTGGTCCTTTGTCGCCGTGGCAAGGGCCGCAAAAGCCCCGAGCCATATGGCTCGTCGGAGAGAAAGGCCGTCCACTGAGATCCTCGCCAGGACTACGACGCCGAGCGCCGTCCAGAAAAGCACCGGCACGTCGAGATTTCCGGTCCGCGCCCGATAGACCATCGGAGCGTTCAGCATAACGATTAAAGCAGCTGCGACACCGGCGCGCCGATTCCAGACGATGGAAGCGGCGCGATATGCCGCCAACACTATTCCGACGGCCATGCAGAGCGTGAGTGCCCGGCCGAGCCCGGCCATTACAGCTAGCGAAGTTACCGGATTCTGAAAACCAAAAGGATAAGCCGCGCCAGGCGCTTTCAGGCCACCGGACAACCAAAGCACGGCGAGATAAGGAGCATAACAAATGCCGAGCAGGAAGTAGTGAAACAGTGGATAGGCCACATACCAATCGGCGCTCGCATGAGAGAGCAGATTATGAAACTCGGCCAGAACCGCAATCCCCGCGACGCCATCCACATCCCATCCGTGAATCGTCTCGCCGCTCGTCGCCACCGGCAGCCCCCACCAGATCGCAGGTAAATACACGGCCAGTGCCAGCGCCGCCAGCCCGATCGCCAATCGGTGGCGCCTAACGACAGTAACCGAGTTCTCCAGCAACCAAGTCATGGTCAGGCATCCTCCCGGCCAGCGTCGTGCCGATGCGCTTGACGAATTTCAGGTGCCACCACCAGGGTCCGGGGCAGACGTCCCGTGAGGTATCCGAGCCATTCGCCCCACGTCCAGGAGATCACCATGAGGACGAGCGGCCCGATGGCTCGGAGGAAGGATCGTGTTAATTCAGGCGAACGGGACGCCGCTCGCGCCATCCGCCCGAGTAAGAGCAGCGGAAGCGTGGGAGCAAGAACCGCATAGGAGATGCGCCGCCCGCGCGAGCAAAACCCGTTGCGCGTATAACCAAAAAGCCGGCCAAAAGCGTAGCGCTCATACAGAGCATCGCGCAGGGACGCGTGCCGGCTCATCTTCACCTCGGAATCTGCCGCCAACCACAACTCGCCGTAGCGCGCGCGGAGGGCGTCGTTGACCACGGGCTCCATGAAAAACATTTCCCAAAGCTTGCGCACCTCGGCGAGCCGCTCTCGATCGTAGGACACGTTGCAAACGGTCAATGCCGGCGATGGACCTTCAGGAAGAGGTCCTGCGTAGCGAAAAAAATCGACGAAATAGAAAGCCCAATCCGTCGCCGACGCGCCGGGAACGATCTCGACGCGACCGCCGACTGCCGCGCGATCTTTGCTTTGAGCGTCAATCATCGTGCGCACCCAGCGACGCGCCGGTTCGCAATGGTCTTCGGTCAAGAGGATCAGATCGCCCGTGCTTTCGCGCACCGCTCGGGAAGCCAACTCGAGCGGCGTGCGCTGCCCTTCGTTGCAGACCATCCGTGCCTCCGGGAATTCTGCCGCCGCCGCTTCGATCCCGGGAATATGCGGATCGTAGGCAACAATCAGGTCGAACCGCGGCACCTCAACCTGTTCTCGCAGCGCGGTAAGACATCGCCGGAGGTGAGCGGCACTGCAGATACAAACGACCGTCACCGAGACAGTCCGTTCTTTCCGTTGCGGTTCCGTCATCTCAGGGCAAACCGACAAACCAGCACGGCAGTGATCGGGACAATCAGATAAGTGAAACTGTGCTCGAAAAAGTGCGGAAACACTAACGTCACGAGATCCGTTGTTTGTCCGTGCGCGACCGCCTTACTCAGCAACGCCTCGACACACACGTAGCTACCCATGATTAAGCCAAGCACCCCGGCGGCCAGCGATCCGACGATCGCTCCGGAAAGCTGGAGCGGCTGAGTCATCCTTTCCGCCGGGGGGATCGGCAGCAAAAGCATGCAGATGCCCCAGCCAATCGGAAATGTGACAAGCGCATGTGTGAACAGCTCCCGCGCCTCGTGGCCGAGATAGAGAGGATTGGAAAACGGGTCCCCTAGCGAGGCGAGGCCGTTGGCGAAGACGAGGGAAAGCAAGCCGTAGGCGACAACGACGCCCAGTACTATGACTAATCCAAGCCGGGCTTTTCGTTCCGAAGGTCCTCGGACAAAGGTTCGAATAACTCCTGCGAGCCCGATCGAGATCAGGATCAGTGCGAAGCGCGAGAGCAAATGGTAGCGCCAATGCGCGCCCCACTCCAGCTCCGCGTCGGGGCGCGTCTTCAGTTGCAGCAAGTTATCTATCACCACGCGCGGGCCAACGCGCAAAGTAGCTCCCGTCAGGATCGTTAGGCAGACAATCACCGCCAACCAGAACCAAATCGCCCAACTTCTCTCGCTTTTCCCCGCCCCTCGTTCGGGCGAGAAGGCAAATAAGGCGCTCCCCCCGATCGCCACACCCAAAAGCAGGTCTACCGGCAACTCACGCGTGGCATGTTCAAAATAGAAAATCGTGCCGAGCAGCGTTGTCTTTCCGTCTTCATGCACAATGGCGTTCCATGGCCATGCACTGGCCGCGTGGAGACAAATCATGACAAAGGAAAGGATCAACACCAGAGCAGCCACGCCCAGGAAGGCCCATGCGAGATAACGTGACCAAAGCGCCGTTTTCATTCTCCACATCTTCTGATCGCGATGCTACCACCGGGCACTGTTCCTGGGAATGTTTTTACCAAGACGCAATTTCTTCGCATCTCGTGCATGAGATTCGGCTCGAGCTGTTCGAGATACATTTGAAAGGTGTAAACGATCCACACTCTCTTATAGCGCCGGCAGAGTTTGGTCAGATCGGCTCCATTTCCTATCCTTCTCCATGGCCTTCCAAAGTAACTCCGGTAAGGGAAGGCCGTCCCGGCACCGGCGATTGCAATCAGGTCACCGGGGCCGGCGTTTGCCTCCAGGTATCTCAATGCCCGCCCGTAGTCCTGTTTCGGAAAGCGATAGAGCCGCGGAAGAGCCAGCATCGAGAGAAGAATCAATCCGGCGATGACGACACCCGGGAGCAGCCGGCGCCGATCTTCCCGAAGAAAAACAATCGGAATACGCGCGGCCGCCCACTCCCCGATCACCCAGGCGCCACGCACGACGATAAGCAAGGCGAAGCCGGCGAGGAAAAAAAAGAATCGTGGAAAAATGGGGCGATGAAGCAAGATGGCAACGCCGAGGAGGACTGCGCCGGGCGCAACGAAAAGGGCCAAAAGAATTGGGCTTTGCCGCAGATAACTCCAGCACCCGGCCACGAAGAGCAGTCCTCCGACCAGAAGAGCACCACTCGTCATGTAACCCAATTGCAAGCCGCGCAAGGTCTCCCAGAGTGCCCAACTCGCCGTGGTGACGCTCGCGCCAACAGATTTCTGGCCGAAGAATGACTGCACGTCGAAAAGAACCGGTGCATAAAGAATGAGAGTCAGCAATGCCGCGAGGAAAAAGCCGATCGCAGGATTGAACCAGTCGCGTAAGATAATGCGCCCACGGTGGCGCCCCAGCAAATGGCATCCTACCACGCCCGCCTGAGCCACGGTCACGAGGACCATCGTGAGATGGGTGTAGGCGCCGAGGGCCGATACGACGGCATAAGCCACATACGCCGCCCGATAATTATCGCGCATCCCAATCAGCAAGAGGTTGGTGGCGAGGAGGGCGCAGAAAAGCAGGAGCGTATAGCCGCGCGCATTCTGCGAAAACCAGATCGGATGATAAGACACGGCAAGGAGAGCCGTGGCCGAGAGCGCCTCGACTCGGCTCGTCACCCTTGTTCCAAAAACATAAAGCATCGGCAGCGAGGCGATCCCAAAAATCACCGCTGGAAGACGCAAGGCCCAAGGCTGCTCGCCAAAGACGACGATCGTCAGTCGCGCGAAAACACTGTAGAGCGGATGATCGTTGTTCCCTGGGAAATGCGTGACAATCGAGCTCAGCGGGTGCCGAACCGAGGCAACCAGGGTGACAATCTCGTCGTACCAAAGGCCGCTGTTCAGACCATAAATGCGCAATCCGGCACCGACGGCGACAATCAAGGTTAAACCGAGAAGGGCCACACGATTGGATAGTGCCCAGCTACTTCGAGACATCGGGTAAACGTTTTCGCTCTGCCTGCTGCCATTCATGAAGCAGGCAAGATCGGATGCTGTTAGAGACGGGTCCCGCGGTCAAGCCTAAGACGTCGTCGCTTTTGCTTCCCAGGTATGACGATTCGAGGAAGGAAAAGCTGGATCACGCGCCGGTGTCCGCTAATCTCGCGCCTGTGCTCTTCCATTCTCCATTCCCGATCCTCCGCAAGCGGTGGTCGCTCAGGCCTCGAAAATGAAGATGTTGCGAGACCTCTCTTCGCTTGTCGGAGGGAGATTCATCGGAAATCTGATTGCCATCCTCGGCTTTGCCCGCCTCGCCCGTGTTCTTACTCCGACTCACTACGGCTATGTGGAGGTGGCCACCTGGATCGCGCTCTTGGCGGCGATGGTGATCGACGCGGGACTCGGGACGATCGGAACACGGGAGGTTTCGCAGAATCCGGCGCGAGCACCTGAACTGGTCGCGACCATCCCGGCCAGTCAATTCCTGCTCGCTCTCGTGGTTCTCCCGCTGGCCATGCTACTGCCCATCGTCATGAGGCAACCATGGGAATGCACTCTGCTCATCTGGATCTTTCTTCTCGGTCTTATCACCATTCCCTGGAAGCTCGACTGGTTATTCCAAGGGCTGGAAATGATGAAGGTGGCGGGATACTTTTACACCTTCCGCACCGGTATCTTTACCCTGGGAATTTTCCTTTTCGTCAGGAACGACGCCCACTTCATCTCCGTCGGCTGGATCGATTTTTCTGCCGCCATCGCCCTCACGCTCTACTTCGTCTTTTTGCTCGAGCGGCTGGTCTGTCCCATTCGCTTGCGATTTTCCTGGTCGCTTTCCAAGACCTACCTCTCGCAGGGGATCCACCTGGGTCTGAGTAACATTATATGGACGACAATTCAGGCCGTCCCGATGATGTTCCTCACTTCCTTCAGCGGAAAGGACGAGACCGCCTGGCTGGCGGCGCCCCTGAGGATCGTGGTGTCGCTCCTGACTTTTAGCTGGATTTATCATTACAACCTGTATCCCACTTTGATAAGAGAATATGAGAACAGCACGGCCGCCATGAACCGGTTGGTGGCTGTTTCGCTTCGCGTCGTCTCCTGGGGGGCGTTTTCCGTTACCTTGCTATTGGCGCTTCTCGCAAATCCACTGCTGGCGGCCATATTCGGCTCGAAGTATCGCGAAGCCGTTCCAATATTCTCCCTTCTGGTCTGGGTTATTCCGATCACGCTTGTCTCCGGGCATTTTCGCTGGTCGCTAACGGCGGCGGGCGAGTATGGCTGCGTTCTCCGGTCGCAGATCCTGGGACTTATTGCCGTCCTTCTCGCTGGTGGACTCATGATTCCATTGATGGCTTCTCTTGGTGCGGCTATGGCGATGGTGGTTGCGACCGCCGCGATCTGTATCGCTTCTTATCTTTTCAGCCTGCTTAAATTTGGCGCGGATGGCTTTGCAGGAATCGTGGCTGTTCCGGCAGGTCTGGCGCTCTTCCTCTTCCTCGGACTCAGCCGGTTCGGTTTCGGCCCCTGGATCAATGCCGCGATCGGGGGATCTGTTTTTCTACTTGCTGGCGTGATCGACCGTCGACTGCTTCGAGACCTTCGAATCCTCCTCAAGGCAAAGAGTTGATTCCACAAGCCTTCTTAGACCCGCAGTAAGTGAACTGCGGGGAGCGTAGTTAAACAAAGCCTTGGCCTGTGCAATATCCGCCCGGGATGTCTGGATGTCGCCGGCTCTCCCGCCGGAAGTCTCAACTGCCGCTTTCCAATCCGGAAAATGTGGTTTGAGCAGATCGATCAGTTCGCGGACCGAAACAGATTGGCCGGTTCCAATGTTGGCCACCGTGAAACCTGTGGCAAGTCCGGGGCTGGTAAGTGCCGAGAAGATCGCGTCGATAACATCTTCGACAAAAACGAAGTCCCGGGACTGGCGACCGTCACCATGGATTGTAATCGGCCGGTTTGACGCGAAGGCCTCGAGGAAAATCGAAATCACTCCTGAGTAGCCGGACGTTGGTTCTTGTCGCGGCCCGTAAACATTGAAAAAGCGGAGAGCGACGCCGACGAATCCAAACTCATTAGCGTACAGTTGCAGGTATTGTTCGCTGCTCAGTTTCTGCAGCCCATAGGGACTTGTCGGTCGCGTCAGTGAAGATTCCGAAGTCGGTATTTCGCTCGTCTCTCCATAGACAGCTGCTGAGCTTGCGATGAGCAAGCGAGAAATGTGCGCCCGGCGACAGTATTCCAGCAGGCTCAGTGTCGCGGTAAGATTCCTCTCGTGGCAATCGAGGGCGTTCTCCCACGAGTCGACGACGGATGGACGAGCAGCCAGATGCGCGATCGCATCAAATTCTTCCAGCCCCGCTGAGTTTGCCCATTCGCTGATGCTAACGGGAAGGAAGTGAAGGTTGGAATGTTTCGGAAGATTGTCGCGATTACCCGACGATAAGTCGTCCACTACGGTTACAAGATGACCCTCGAGGAGGAGCCTCTCGGTCAGATGAGATCCAATAAACCCCGCCCCACCGGTAACAAGGATGCGCATCCGGCCTCAGCGCTGCCTGTAGAGAACGACCCGATTGTAAACTGAGGCGATCACCCAGCCGCTCACATATCCGACGAGGAATCCGTAGATGAGACCGAGAAAGCTCCCGAAGAACGTGACACTGTAACCTGGGAAGAACTGATTCAAAAGTTGAAGATGCTCCCCGACGTTGGGACCATCCTTGAGGACGAGAATATTGGTGGCGACAAAGAGTCCGGTGGCGCAGAGGAAGCCGAGCGTCAGCCCCAGAACATTACGGCTCAAGCGGATGATTTCCCTAACGAGTTTTTCCTCGTCGCTGGATAGTGGAAGGCGCCGCTCGGGCCCCGCATCCGTTTCGGAGTGGAGGATCATAGGAACGCCGGCTCCTCAATCCGTTCCGGTATCCGGGGTTGAGTTGAGGCACAGGCCCGGGCCTCCGCACTCTCTTCGGAACCTTCTTCGTGATACTCCTGACTCAAATTCACATCCCATAGATCATGACAGCCGCCCAGAATGTTTTTGACCGCCAACATTGCGGTGAACATGGAATGATCCTGGTTGTTATACCTGTGCATCCCGTTTCGCCCCATGAGTTGCAGATTTCCCAAAGGGTGCAGAAATGCGCGGACAGTAGCGAGCGCCTCTTCGTAGGTCGAATCATAGACGGGATAGGCTTTAGCCATCCGGGCCACCGTCCCGTCCTCGATCTCCCGGGCGCGGACCAAGCCTAACGTGACCAGCTCTTGCTCCGCCAATTTTATCAGGTCCTCATCCTGCATCGTCCAGAGTTCATCGCCTTCGAAGCAAAAGTATTCGAGACCGACGCAGGTCTTTTCCGCATCGGGCACCATGTCCGGACTCCAATTCTTGAAATTCTGGATGCGCCCGACCTTTACCCGAGGATCGTGAATGTAGATCCAATTGTCAGGGAAAAGTTCCTTGCGGTTCACGATCAGCGCGACGGTGATGAAGTCGCGGTAGTTGAGTCGCTCGGCCGCGGCGCGCACGTGCGCGGGCGCCGGTGGATCAAGCTTTTGAATAACCTCCCGAATCGGCAGGGTGCTGAGGAAGTGGGTTCCCGAAATCGCCTTCAGCGTTCCTTCCGACCCTACCTCCACGCTCTTTACCCGGTCGGCTTCCCAGTGAATCTTCTCGACCGGCGATTTCATCGCCACGGTAGCCCCGCCCTCGCGGACAAGATCCAGGACGGCTTCCCACATCATGCCGGGCCCTTTCCTCGGGTAATGAAACGAGTCGATCAAGGTTTTAATAACTTTGGACTTATCCTGACTCTGGCGTTGCAAAATTGCGTTCTTGACCGCCGACACCAAAGAAAGACCCTGTATTCTCTGCGCCGCCCAGTCTGCCGTAATCTCCGAGCAGGGAATGCCCCAGACCTTTTCGGTGTAAGTCTTGAAAAAAGTCTGATAAAGCCGATGGCCGAACCGGTTTGAGACCCATGCCTCGAAGGTTCGCTCCGGTTTGATGGGAGTGATCTGAGCCTTTAGATAACTGACAAGAATCAGGATGCTGTTCCAGATTCCCAGCCCGATGAGCGCGTTGCCCAGGCGCAATGGGTAATAAAAAAACTTTTGCCGATAGTAGATGCGAGAGAGTCGCTGGCGCCGCTGAAAGTCATGTTCGCTTAGCACTTCGTGCCACATCTCTTCCACCGCCGCGACTTTGGTGAAAAAACGGTGTCCCCCGATATCGAAGCTGTAGCCTTTGTAGGAAGCGGTCCGGGACAGGCCTCCGACGACATCGTCTTTCTCCAGGACGACCGAAGTCACCCCGGCCTTGGTCAGTTGATAGGCCGCGGTCAGGCCGGCCGGCCCGGCTCCCATGATGACGACGTGTTTATTTGGATCGTGGTACATTCTGGCTATGCCGGTGCCTGCGCCTGACGGGCGCGTTGGAGGAATCTTTGCACTCTTCGCGAGCCGAGATGCAATCTCATCGCGAAGTTGCGAAAGAAGGCAAAGCAAAAGCCGAACAGAAATCCGCTCGTGAATCCGTAGAGCAGTCCGATGAGGCCGCCCGTCCAGGTCGCATGATATCCGGGAAAGAACTGCCCGAGGAGTGAAAGATTCGACCCGACGTCGTTCCCACCTTTTAGGAGAAGAATAGCTGTAGCCGTCCAAATTCCCCCACCCCAAAGGCTCCCCACACTCGTGCCGAGCGCGACGGCGTCGAGCCGGGCAAACGCTTCGGACAAGATTTTGCGGGTCGAGGCATTGGCATAACGAAAAGAGCCATAACAAAAGCCGACCCCGCTGTAGAGATCGTAGCCAAAACGCCAGGCGAGGGCGTGGAAGGCAAAGCGAAGACCGCGCTTCGTTCTGAAGAACCGAAAGAAGGGCACCTGGAGGAAAAGGAAGGCGAGCCCGGAAAGCACAACCACGGGCAAGGTCCAGAGGGTGAAGAAAGCGCCGATCGACGCCGCCAGGAAAATAAATGAAGTAATCAGGCTCAGCCGATAGGAGAGGCCGAGGTTGAGGTCGTTCAGGACGCGCGGTTTGCGCCGAATGAAGTGATCCCAGATGAGCTCGGTCCAGGGCACCGCTCGATCCATCATGTCGGTCTTGATCAGAGACGGCGCATTCCATCTCTTGAGATGTTTAACCTGAAGATCGGGGAGAAGCCTGATCTTGTGGGACATCACCCGGAGCCTGTAACCCAGCTCGATATCTTCGATGCAGGGTCGCTCGTAGCTTTTGTCGAAGCCTCCGACTTCCAGGAAGACATCGCGCCGGATGGCTCCGCACGCGCCCCAGAAGGTCGATGCTTCCGCCGAACCGTTCTGGTGCACAAAATGATGGAACAGGTTCTTGTACTGCGAATGAAAATTTAGTTCGTGCGGCGCCTCGTCATAGGAACCGATCAAGGCGGCAAGGTCCGGGTCGGCCTCGAAGGTCGATCGGATTCGTCCGATCGCATCCGGGGAGATCGTGACATCGGCATCGACAAAGAACAGGAAGTCGGATTTCGCGATTTCCGCTCCCGCGTTGCGCGCGCGGCCGGGCCCACCGGACGCAGGAAGGTGCACGACTTGCGCCCCCATTTCCTCGGCGCAGCGCCACGACCCGTCGCCGTCCCCATCCGCCACGACGATAATTTCATCCTGCGGAGAAACCGCTGCAGCTACAGCTGCGAGGCTGGCGCGAAAATTGTCGCCGCCGTTGCAGACAGGAATAATCACGGCACAGGTAAGGGTCGAGCCGGCCGGCGCCTTCTCTTCGGCAGTTCTCACCTGGGGTACTACGGGAGAAACACGCAGCACCGACTCGGAAGAACCGACTCTTCTGTCCCAAGTCGTCGACATGGGATGCGATCCTAGAAGAAACGTGACTGATTGTTCAAGGAAAAACGCGCCTGGCCTGGCGACACCAGTTTGTCAGTCTGGCTGCGATCGTTAGACAGCACGGCGATGGGCGAGTCGAGCCCTACCCGGAGGTCGCGCCCCGCTGCGCGGTGACGCCAATCGCGATTGCGATCATTGTTATGCAATTAACTTAGTAACTCTCCCTGACATTATCCCGCTAAGCAGCGCGCTTTCTGGCCTATCCCTTGCTTTGTATTGCGCGGTTCTCCTCATGACCGTTTCCTTCCCGCGCGAGCAGAATTTTTGATTGGCTTTCCCTCCATTTTTTGAGTTCTTGGTCCAGCGCTCGGAGTCGTCGATCGGAGCTTGATTGCTCTTCTTCAATCGGAAAAAGTCTCGCGAGAAACATTCTGTCGTGAAAAAAGTCATCCTTTACCTTTGGCTCGGCAGCGCGGCAATCGTGGCCCTGGTGCGGGTCCTGCACGCCACCGATCTGGGCTTTGATCTCACCAGCCAAATCGAAGCGGCCGAAAATCTCCTGCACGGGAAGGGACTCGCGACCTACTCGCACGAAGGGATAGCTGACCTCGCCACTCCCGGCAAATTGGTCACCTTGACCTATTTCCCGGCCGGATTCTCGCTCTACGCAGCGGCCCTGCTGGCCCTCGGCTCTAACCTGGCGATCATGCTCAAGCTCTACGGAGTGGCGACCACTCTGCTCGGGTGGTGGGGCTGGGGCAGGCTGGCCTACGCCTTCATGGGCGAGGGCATGAAACGCAGTCGCTTCTGGCGCTGGCTGGCCTATGCCATCGCGTTTTCGTGCCCGCTGCTTTTCACCCCGCCGTGGCATGGAACGGATATCTTTCTCTGGGCCGCACTGCCCTGGGTCATCGAGTGGGTGACAAGAGCCAGTGACACGCCTGGTGGAGCCCGCTTTGACTTCCTCGCCGGCGCGGCTTGCGGGCTCTGTGTCCTGATGCGATACGCCGCGGTCTATCTGGCCCTCTACACGGCGTTCCTGATTCTTCTCCAATCCGGCTTTCATCTCAGGACGCTGGCCAGACGGGCGGGAGCATTTGCCGCCGGACTCCTCCCCCTGCTCGCCATCCAGGTTTACCTGAACTTCTTCGTTGCTGTTCTGCCCGCGACCCCGGGGGGCCTTTTCAAGGAAGAACATTCGATCGGCCTCTCGCCCTTCCTCCTGGCCTTGGAATATTTGCCTGCGGCCAACTTCCCTTTGGTCTGGTGGATGCCCAGAGCGGTCGTGAATTTCCTCACGCGGCCGGCTGCGGAAGCGCCCTGGCTTTCACCCCTGGCTTTGGCCGGCTTTGTCCTCTTGCCCGCGCTTTTGGCTCGCAAACTCGGCGTTCGTGATTTCACGGCGGCCGCCCGCGATCGGCGCATCGCGGCGCTCGGATCCATTTTTGCCATTCCGCTTTTTCTCTGCGTCTGCGCGGCGGTATCTGACAGAGTTTATGTGGGTGTCGAAAGGTACTATCTCCCTGCGCTGCCGCTCGCCCTCTTCGCTGCCTATGCCCTCACGATGAAAGGTTCGGAGTGGAAAAACAAAATTCAGGGGGCATTGCGCATCGCTAGCCTTGGCTATCTGGCGGCCTATGTCTTCATCGCGGGCAGCGGCATCGCACTCCTCCTGTTGCCGGGCGAACGGGGCGTCGGGAAGCGCGCGCAGTTGCTCGGCACGCCCGCACCGCATCATTGGTCGCCATTGAAATTGACTTACGACTTCCTCCCCTCCCGAAAGTACATCCTCGCTCTCCTGAAGAATGATCCGACGACCGTGATGGTCACGAACCGCCCAAACCAGTTTTATGCAGACCCGACGGTGGATTGGTCTCGCCTGCACCGACTCTATCGTTTTGGTCCCCGCTACGTCAGCGGACCTGCGAAAATTCTGATCGTTGCCGAAGACCCATTCGAGACGCCCCTGGGCGTCTTGTACAGGTATACCTCTGAGGGAACGCTGCGCCGGATGGATGCCTTTGAAAATTTTCCCGGGCTTCACTTGTTGAAGCGATTTCCGGAAGAGAACGTCAAGGTCGTGGAAGCACGCGTCCCGGCCGGAACCCGGATCAGCTTGAAGGGCAGATAGTCTGGCTCGAAACGGCCGGCCCGCCAGGCTCCTTGCCTAACGGATCAAAACCGATTCTGGCCAGGACGCGCGATCTCTGTTACTTAGCGCGACATGCCTGCCGCCGAGTTTCAGCATACGCTCGCCAAAGCCGCTTCCCTGAGCGGCACCTCGCTCCACACCGGCGCGAAGGTCTCGCTCAAGATGCAGCCCGCGCCGGCTGATTCCGGGATCAAATTCAAACGCAAAGATCTGCAGGACGAGCCGACGATCGACGCCACGATCGCGAACGTGAAAACGGTCGAGCGCGCGACCACGATCGGCGAGGGCTCGATGCGCGTGCATACGGTCGAGCACGTTCTCTCCGCCTTGTCGGCGCTCGGCGTCGATAACGCCGTCATCGAGATGGACGCGAACGAGCCGCCGATCGGCGACGGCAGCGCGCTGCAATACGTCGAAGCCATCCGCAAGGCGGGGGTCGTGCCGCTCGAAGCGCCCAAACTCTTTTTTCATGTGCGCGAGCCGATCTCACTCGAAACCAAAAACGGCTCGCTCCTCGTTATTCTGCCGGATGAGGAGTTTCGCATTTCCTGCACGCAAGCCGGGCCCGAGGGCCGCTTCACGCAGTTCTTGTCGACCCCGATCACGCCCGCGATCTACGAACGCGAAATCGCCCCCGCGCGCACCTTCGTTTATTACGAGGACGTCCAGCCGTTGATGGAGAAGAACCTCATTAAGGGCGGAAGTCTCGAAAACGCCATCGTCGTGAGGGGCGAATCCGTCCTGAGCAAGGAGCCGCTCCGTTTTCCAGACGAATTCGTCAGGCACAAAATCCTCGACATCATCGGCGATCTCGCCCTCTTCGGCCGCGCCATTCGCGGGCACGTCGTGGCGGTGAAGCCGGGTCACGGCATCAATACCGATCTCGCCCGCGCTCTTGCCAAAGCGCACGCCGCGACCGCCGCCGTCCTCCCGAAGAGCAACTTCCCGCGCGGCGAAGGCGGCCTCGACATCAACGAGGTGATGAAGGTGTTGCCCCATCGTTATCCTTTCCTGCTCGTCGACCGCATTCTTTCCTTCGAGGGCGAAACGAAAATTCTCGGGATCAAATCGGTCACGATTAACGAGCCATTTTTCCAGGGACATTTTCCGGGGCATCCGGTCATGCCGGGGGTGCTTCAGGTCGAGGCGATGGCGCAGGTCGCGAGCATTTTGATGATGCGGATGAGCAAGAGCGCGAGCCGGGTCGGCTACTTCATGAGCGCGGACGGGGTGAAATTTCGCAAGCCGGTCTTTCCCGGCGACACGCTGTTCATCCACGCCGAGCTGACGAAGGCGCGCGGCAACCGCCTCGCCAAGGCGATGTGCAAATGCGTCGTGAATGATGCCGTCGTTTCGGAGGGTGAGCTGATGTTCACCTTCATCGACAAGTAGAAGGAAATGACGAAAACCGAAGCCCGAACCAATGGCGAAGCCCGAATGACGAAACGACGCGCTGGCGGGAAGTCGATCTTGATCTCGGATTTTCGTCATTCGGATTTCGTCATTGGTTCGGATTTCGTCATTCGGATTTCGTCATTCTTCCCGGCATGACCGAGATTCATCCGACCGCGATCGTCGACCCGGCGGCGGAGCTCGGAGCGGGCACAGTCGTGGGGCCGTATTGCATCGTCGCCGCGCAGGTCTCGTTAGGCGAAAATTGCTGGCTGCAACATCACGTCACCCTTTCCGGCCCGCTCACAGCCGGCCGCGGCAACAGGTTCTTCGCCTATTGCTCGATCGGTCAGCAAACCCAGGATCTGAAATATGCCGGCGAACCGACCTGGCTCGAGATCGGCGACGACAATTGCTTCCGCGAGTTCGTCACGATCAACCGCAGCACCACCGCGACCGGCAAAACGCTCGTCGGGAGTCGCGGAAATTTCCTCGCCTACTCCCACATTGGGCACGACTGCGCGGTGGGTGACGCCGTTGTTTTTTCCAACAACGGCACCCTCGCTGGTCACGTCCAGGTGGGCGATCAGGCGGTCATCGGCGGCCTCACCGCGGTGCACCAATTTTGCCGGATCGGTCGCTTCGCGATCACGGGCGGTTGCTCGAAAATCGTGCAGGACGTTCCGCCCTACATGATCGCCGACGGCAACCCGGCGGAAGTGCGCGGAATCAATCAGATCGGCCTGGAACGGGCCGGTTATCCGCCGGAAAAAATTAAGCCGATCAAGGAAGCGTTCCGTTTGATCTACCGCGCGAAGCTGAACACCGGCCAGGCGCTGGAGGCGGTCCGGGCCAGGCTTTCGGAGAGCCCGGAAGTGCAGGCCATCCTTGCTTTCATCGAAGAAAGCGAACGCGGGATTATTCGTTAGAGCAACTGCCAAAAGAACATTCCGGCTGTTGTAGAGTGCGCTGTCTCAGCGCACCAAGTCGGCGTCTAATAAGTCCCCGCCCAAAGCCAATTGTAGGGCGGCCGCTTCGGCTGCCCTATTTCGGAATCGGGGCAGGCGAAGCGCCCGCCCTACAATTCCCCCCACTAACGCCTAACGAATCAGGCCGCGAGGAGCGGCTTGTCGTCCGGCGCGCGGGTGCCGTTGAACTTCAGGTAAAGGAATTTCGCGACGAGAGAATTGCCTCCCGCGCGCGCTCCCGCCCGCGTCAAACCCGCTTCGCGCAGCTGCCGGAGCGATTCGCCAAGGAGCGCGCTGCCCAGCCCGCGATTGCGATATTCCATGAGCACACACGGCCCCGGCGAAAGGTGATCTTCGGCCGTCGGATCGGGAATCAAAATGGCCGCGCCGATGATGCGGAGACCGTGACGCAGGGCCAGGCAACGCCCCGGTTTTTCGCTGTCGAAGGCGCGTTCCAGCCAGCCTTCGATCATCCCGTTGACCTCGTGAATCGCGCCGCCCCAGGAATTATCATGCGCGAAGGAACGCGTGATGACGGCGCAGATTTCCTTCTCATCAGCCGGACCGGCGACGGCGAAACGATAATGCTCCGGAAGCGCAATCCCGAGGGGCGGAAGCTTGTCCAAATTCCAGGTGAAACGAACCCACGGCACGAGCTTCATGTGGCGAGCGCGAAATTACCACGGCCCTTCGCGACGCCGCAACCTGCGTTTAAAAAAAATCGCGCGCTCCTCCGAACCAGTCGGAAGCAAAGCGCAAGTTAAATCGCGCGGACCGCTTCGAGCGTTTCCCGAAACGGTTCGTAAAGATCGTTGTGCTGCGCGACGCCGCGGCGCAGGACCGGCTTGAAGTTGGCGATGTCCGCGATGTTGATGATCTGATCGACGCTCTGCACGAAAGCGCTCATCGCATCGTTGGTCGCAAACTGCTGGCTGAGGAGAACGACAAAATGCTCGCGCCGTAACGTTCCCGGCCGTCGCACCATCTCGGCGAGGATCGGATTATCGGCCAGGCTGGCGCCCTTAAAATTCTCCGCCACCACCACCACGTCGTAATTGTAGGTCGCGAGCTTGAGCAACACGTCCTCCTCGAAGAGGCCGAGGTGGACCTTGTAATTGAGTTCGGTCAGCTGCGCCGCGATCAGCCTTTGGTAGGGCTGCTGATCGATGCAGACGATCGCGGTCTCGTCGCCGACATCGAAGAAATTGTGGTCCGCCTCGAGGTTCATAAATTTGCCTAACGACTCGCGCGGGTCGAACGGTCGAGCCGCAGCCCGGTGTCGACGTCGTTCTCGATCCCGCGCATTTTCTGGATCAGATCGATCCCGCGGGTGACCCGGCCGCGCTTGGAAGCGAAGAGCCGGGCGGTTTCCTCGCTGATCATCTCCGCCTCGTAGGCGCTGAGAATGGACTGATCGAAAGTGGTCCAGCCGAAGGGCGCACTCGCTTCAATGATTTCGTAAAAGCTGCGGCTCTCCGATTCGCCGAGCGCGATCGACTCGCGCGTGCGCAAATTGTTCCCCATGATCTCGGTGAGGAGGTGCCGGCCGCCGCCGAGCTTGGGTGCGAGCCGCTGGCTCACGATGTAGCGGATGGTCTCGGAAAGGCGGAGGCGGAGCTGCGGTTCTTCGCCTAACGAGAAGAGACCAAGCATGCGGTTGATCGACTGGCCGGCGTCGACCGTATGGAGCGTGCTGAAGACGAGATGGCCTGTCTCCGCCGCCATGAGCGCGACTTCCACCGTCGGGCGATCGCGCATCTCGCCGACGAAAATCACCTTCGGCGCCTGGCGCAGGGCGGCGCGTAATCCGTTTGGGTAATTGTCGAAATCATGTCCCAGCTCGCGCTGATTGAAGGTCGCGCGCGCCGGCGGGTGGATGAACTCAATCGGATCCTCCAGCGTCACGACGTGGATCGATTTGGATTGATTGATCGCATTCAGGATCGCGGCCAGGGTGGTCGTCTTGCCGCTGCCGGTCGCGCCGGTGACGAGGATGAGGCCGTTCTTCTCCTTCGCGATCTCACCGAAAACTTCCGGCAGGCCGAGCGACTCGAAGGACGGGATGACCGCCTGCAGCTTGCGCATGACGATCGAGAAATGGCCTTGCTGGCGGAAAATGTTGACGCGGAAACGCGCCTCGTCCGCGAGCGCGTAGCTGCAATCGCAGGAGCCGGCGAGCAGATAATCGCGCATCAGGCGGCAGTTCCCCTGCATCAGGACGAGCGCGATTTGCTCGGTTTGGAAAGGGGTCAGCTCCTCGATCGGCGGATCGACGTAAACCGGTTTGAGCTCGCCGAAATCCTCCACCTGCAAGGGACGCCCGACCGAGAAATTTAGATCGGAGATGCCGTCATAGGTGTTCAGCATCGCCGATAATATCCGGTCGAGATCAGGCGCTCTCATCTGGGCAAAAAGTTACTCTTCGAATTCCTCGGCGGGCGGTGTCTTGAGAAAAGGACGAAATTTTTTCCGGTCGATGCACTTCTCGTAAGCCTCCTCCGGCGAGACGCGCATGTGGCGCAGATGTTCCATGATCGCGTCGTCGAGCGGCTGGTTGCCTTTCTTCTTGCCCACCTGGATCATGCCCGGGATCTGGTGTGTTTTGGCTTCCCGGACGAGGTTGGCGATCGCAACGTCAACGACCAAAATCTCGAGTGCGGCGACCCGGCCCGGTTGATCGATCCGTTTGAAAAGATTCTGCGCGATCACTCCTTTGAGCGATTCGGAAAGAGTGGCGCGGATTTGGTTTTGTTGATTCGTCGGAAAAACGTCGATCACGCGATCGACCGCTTTCGCGGCACTCGAGGTATGGAGCGTGCCAAAAACAAGGTGGCCGGTAGCCGCGGCGGTCAAGGCGAGCTCGATCGTCTCATGATCGCGCATTTCGCCGACGAGCAGGACATCGGGATCTTCGCGCAGCGCGCCGCGCAGGGCGGAGGCAAAGGAGCGGGTATGGACGCCGACTTCGCGGTGTTGCACGAGGCAATTCTGGCTGCGGTGCACAAATTCGATCGGATCTTCGACCGTGATGATGTGGTCGTGGCGCTGCAGATTGGCGTAATCCATCATCGCCGCGAGGGTGGTCGATTTGCCCGAACCGGTCGGGCCGGTGACGAGAATGAGTCCCTTTTTGAGGAGCGGAAACTTTTTCAGGACGGGCGGCAGCCCGAGGTCGTCCACGGTCAGGATCTTGGAAGGAATCAAACGGAAGACGGCCGAGATGCCGTATTTCTGCTGGAAAAAATTTGCGCGATAGCGGGCCACCCCGGGGACTTCGTAGCCGAAATCGACGTCGGAAGTTTCCTCGAAGATTTTGATTTTTCCCTCGGGCGCGATCTCGTAAACCATCGCCTTGAGCTCGTCGTTCACGAGCGGCGGATAGTCGACCCGGACGAGGTCGCCATTGATGCGGAGCATCGGCGGATTGTTCGTCGCGAGATGGAGATCGGAGGCTTTCTCCTCCGCCATCAGTTTGAAAAATGCGTCGATCCGGGCCATGCAGCGTGTTGGTTGAATTAGCTAAATTGATGCCAGCCTTGGGGAAATCACGATTCGTTAGGCGGCGATGATCGAGCGGACCTGGTCGAGCAGCTTCTCGCTCGTGTAAGGCTTGGGAATGAATCCGCGCAATCCGCCCGCCAGCATCGCGCCCACTTTGGTTTGCTCGGCGAAGCCGCTGCTCAGGACGACCTGGACGCCGGGGTTGAGCGCCTTGAGTTCGTCGAAGACGGCGTCGCCATCCATCACCGGGAGGAAGAAATCGAGAATGATGAGGGAAATTTCCTTCCCCATCCGGCCGTAAATCTGGAGCGCTTCGAGCCCGTCCTTGGCCAGGACGACGCGATAATCTTCCCCTTCCAGCATCTGTCTCGCAAACTCCAGGATGTCGGGGTCATCATCCACGAGGAGGATCAGTTCGCGATCGCCGTGGGGATTATGAATCGGGATTTCTTCAATCCTGGCCGGCGCGAGCTCGACTTCACCGACCGGGATTTTTTTTGCCGCGAGCGGTTGAGGAGCCGGGCGCGGTTCGGGCTTGGGCATGACCTGAAACTTCGGCGTCGCGACCGGCTTGCGGCCGTTCGACGCCGCGGAAAGGATGCGCGAGGTGACGCGATCAAAAAGCGCCTGCGAAATCTTGGCCGCCTGCTCGACTTCCTCGCCCAGCCGTTGCAGGTAAAGAGCGCTCTCCTTTTGTTGCCGCGCCTGGTCGCTGTAACGCGAGACCTGTTGCAGCTGTCGGTTCAATTCGGTCAGGTTGGTAGCGACCCACTTCAAATCATCGTGATCAAGCATGAGAGCGATTGAGGACTATCAAGCAGAGCAGTGCACGTTTCGTGCCCGGAGCGCGGCTAAATCGGAAAAGAAGGCGGCTGCGAATAAGTCCTATGGGACCCATGCGTCCTATAGGACCTATCCGCAGCCCGGATGAATCATGAGCGCAACTTTAAAGAACGGTTTTTATGCCGGCCTCCTGGTCGCTTTCATCGTCGGCCTCTGGCTCACGCAACTCTGGGGCGCGGAGAAACAGGTACGCCTGCACAGCGAACATCTCCTCCGCGAGGTGCAGAACCGGAACTGGTCCGCGGTCGAGAATTTCCTGGCCTCGGATTATCGCGATGATTGGGGGGACGACCGGGCCCGGCTCTTGCAGCGGCTCCGGCGGGTTTCGCAGTTCCTTTTTTCCCTAACGATCACGACATCCGACGCGAAAACCCAGGTCGCGCTCCCGCAGGCTGCCTGGAGCGCGCGTCTCCAGCTGGCCGCGAGCGGCGAGGCCGCCTCCGAAGTCACCAGCCGGGTCAACAGCCTAACGACTCCCTTCCAGCTCGATTGGCGGAAGGAAAGCTGGAAACCGTGGGATTGGAAACTCGTGCGAGTGAGCAACCCGGATCTCGAGGTCCCGAGCAGCGGTTTGTAGACGCCTCCCTCGTACCTGTTTAAGCGTTGTTGCCCCACGGAACGGGCTGTGCGTTGGCAATGCATCGTAGCACAGGCATCTTGTCCGCCAGTCGGACGGACTCGTCCTGTGGCGAGCCTGTGGGGCTACCGGGCGTCTCGCCCGGTGAATCAAGCCCGATAAACCGAAACACCGGGCGAGACGCCCGGTGGCCCCACAGCCGAGACGGCTGCGCCACCACGAGGGTCGCGCGAACAATTGAACCACCCAGAGACTCGCGCCCGCAGAGCGAAGCGTCTACAGGATTTGGTGCGCGGACGCGCTACTTCGCGAGCGTCTGCCGCAGCTCGCTCTTGGCCGATTCCACGTCGTTCGCGCTGTGATGGCAAAGGACGATCCCGCGCAGCTTTTCGCCCTGAAAATAGCGCAGGATAAAACGCGCCTTCGCATACGATCCGCTCAGATCCACCCGCGTCGGCGCGCCCGTGAAGTCGCCCACGAAGTCCAGTTTCAGATCGAACATTTCGGTCCAGAAATAGGGGATCTGCTCGTAACGCTGCCGCTTTTTCCCAGTAATATTCGCGCCCGCGGTCAGGCCCTGGGCGCGCGCATTGTCCCAGTGCGTCTGCCGCCGCATGCCGCCCATCAGGCGATCGGGATAAAAAGCGAGGTCGCCGACCGCGTAGATCCCCTTCTCTTCCGTCTCCAGATAATCGTTCACCGGCGAACCGTGCGGGCCGGAGAGCGGCGTGTTCCGCACGATATCGAGATTCGGTTCCGAGCCGCAGGCCACCACCGCCACCCCGGCTGCGACCCGCTCCCCGCTCTTCGTCTGGATATTGCGCAGGACGGTTTTGCCTTCGAAACCGTTCAGGCTCGAGCCGAGCAGAAGCGTCACCCCATGTTTCCCAAACTGCTCCGTGATCCACGCCCCGGTCTCGGGGTCAAGATAGCGATTGAGGAGCGCCTGGTGCCGATGCATCATCGCCACCTTCAACTTCTGCGAGCGCAGACTGGCCGCCACTTCGCAGGCGAGCAACCCGCCGCCCACCACCACGATCATCTTTTCGGAATGCGACATCTCGCGGAGCGCGAGCGCGTCGCGGATCGTGCGCAGATAAATGACGTTGCCGAGCCCGATCCCCGCGACCTGCGGGCGGACCGGCCGGCTCCCCATCGCGAGACAGGCTTTTTTGAATTCGATCGTCTCGCCGTTGCCGAGGACGGCAAGCCGGCGATCGATGTTAAACTGTGTCACGACCGTGCCGAGGCGGGTCTCGATCTTGTGCGCGGCGTACCAGCGTTCGTCGAGGCAGGGCAGCTTTTTCAGCGCCGGCGTTTTCTCACGCAGGAATTGCTTCGAGAGCATCCAGCGTTTGTAAGGGGGAAAAGTCTCGCCCCCGACCAGCGTAACCGAACCCTTTTTATCGTGCTGCCGGATGCCTTCACAGACACTGCCGCCGCCGATACCGCCGCCGATGATGAGATAGTCGCGTTGAATCATTGCCAAAAAGCGGACGATAGAAATGTGAC
>JBBQHV010000001.1:0-26237 GCA_038324295.1 Chthoniobacterales bacterium | reverse complement strand
GTCGGCGAACTTCGGGTCTCGGCCTTTTCCGATTCCCCCGATCGCGTCGTCGACGAACGGCTCGTCACCCGCGGCTGGGGCGTGGCGGTCGGTTCCGGCTCGCGCGTCCGTTGCGTGACCACCGCACGTTGCTGCGGCGGCGGGGGAGGCGGCGGCGGCTGGTTCGCCGGTTGCGGCGGGCCGACATACTGAGGCGGCGGGTGCTGGAAGGGTTGTTCGTAGGGCTGCTGAGAGGGTTGCCCGTAACCGGGTGCGTTTGTCTCGACGGTCGTGGTGCTCGTGGTCGTGGTGGTTTGCCCGTCCTCATCCACATCGAGTTTGCGCCGGATGTATTGGTGGGGCGCATCGATTACGCGGAAGGTGGCGACAGCAGCATCGTGTGTGGTCCGGCAGGAGGGCAGCGCGCCGGCCGCGAGGAGCAAAACTAGGAGAGGCCGTTTCATGTGCATATTAAGTTTCGGTCGGTATGACGTGGGTGGGTAGAAAAAACTTCATCTCGCGGAAGGCGCCGGATAGATGGCGGGGCTGCGATTTCCCTCCTGATCGACCGCCGCCACGCCGAAGAGAAAATTATCTTTCGAGGCCTTGACCGTGAAGCGCGCGACGTTGGCGGCAGCCACAGCGTGCTCCCAAGCGGGCGAAGTGGTATCGCGCCAAAAGATTTCGTAGCCGGCCAGGTCGGGCTCCTTGTTCGCCTGCCAGTGCAAGGTGGTGTCGTTAGTTAATTCCTTCGTCTCGATCTCGACTCCGGTCGGCGCGGCGGGCGCGAGGGCAAGCGCGCCTAACGACGCCGCATTTACCCGCGCGACCTGCGCGATATAGTTGAAATCGTCGAACTCCGGGAGGTCGCCGTACTGCACGCCGTTTTCCTTTCGCAGGTCCTGGTGCTGGTGCCGGAAGTCCTCGTTAGGCTCGGTCATCCGCACGGCCGGGTAGCCGGCTTCGAGGAAGGGCGAGTGATCGCCCCCGCGCAGATAACGATCCTTGCGATAGATGATGTTGACCGTCATGCCGCGCACGTAACGCTCGCCCATCGTCTTGATGTAACGAGCCAGCTCGCGCGCCGGGCTGTCGTTTTCGCCGCCGGTCGCGACCTGCTTGCGCCAGGCCTCCGACATTTCCTTCATCGGCGGGACGCCTTCGGCAAAGAGCCGCACGTGGGTGTCGTCAACCTGGCCGTCTTCGGCGCGGGAGCTGCCGATGATGTCGTTCGTGATCATCCCGGCGACGTTCCAGTTTTTTTCCTGCGCCATTTTCGCCCAATGGGTGGAACCAAAAAGGCCCTGCTCTTCGCCCGCGACCGCGATGAAGACGAGGGTCGCGTCCCACTTTTTCTGCGACATCACCCGCGCCATCTCGAGGACGGCGGCGACGCCGGATGCGTCGTCATCGGCGCCGGGCGCATCGGCGGTGGCGTTCATCACGTCGGTCACGCGGGAATCGTAATGGCCGGTGACGACATAGATCCGTTCGCGCGCGGCCGGCTGGGCGCCAGGGAGCGTGGCGACGACGTTGACGACCTGGACGGGTTGCGGATTGCGCTTCCCGGGCGGCTGAGTGAATTCGTCCATCGTCACCTGCAGCCGGCCGCCGGAATCTTTGCCGTAGCGTTCGAACTCCGATTGGATCCAACGCCGTGCCGCGCCGATCCCGTGCGTCTCGCTCGTGGTGTCGGAAAGGGTATGACGGGTGCCGAAGCCAACGAGTTTGCGAATGCTCGCCTCGATATTTTTGGCGGAAATTTCCCTCACGACCTCCGTGATTTGGGGATTGGGTGAGGGCTCGGGCAGAGGGGCGGCGGCGGCCGTGAAGGCGAGCGCCAGTGCAAGAGAAAGCACAATACCGCGCATGATCGCAACATAGCCCTCCTCCGCGGCGCTGTCAGATTGTGCTCTTCGTTCGCGCTCGCGCCCGTGCGCATTGCGGGGAGGACGGAGGGTTACTCCGTCGGACGGGGAAGTGTCACTTCCCCGCCACACTCTGCGCGCAGAAGGGCGAGCGAGTAACACTCGCTCGTCCGACGCAGTGACACTGCGTCCTCCCCTAACGTTGCTGGCCGACCCACTGCGTGGCGTAACGCACCACCTCGCGCGCGCTCGAGACACCGAGCTTCTCCTTGATGTTGGCGCGATGGGCTTCAATGGTTTTTTTGCTCAAATGCAGGTCCTCGGCGATCTCGTGCATGTCGCGGCCCTCGCCGATGAGCTGGAAGACTTCGAGCTCGCGATCGCTCAAGCGCTCGACCGCGCTGCGCGCTTCGCCGCCGCTGTGGATGTGATCGAAGATCATCCGCTTGGACATCGCCGGGCTGATGTAAATCTCGCCCTCGAGGACGCTCCGGACCGCGCCGAGGACACAATCGAGCGCCTCGCGTTTCATGACGTAGCCGCGCGCGCCCGCCCGCAAAGCCCGCTCCGCGTAAAGCGCTTCGTCGTACATCGAGACCATCAGGACGGGCAATTCCGGGCGCTCGACTTTGATGAATTTCATCAGCTCGATGCCGTTAGCGCCGCCGCGCAGACCGATATCGACGATCGCGAGATCGAAGCGCTGCGCGCGAATCGCGTTGAGCGCTCCGGCGCTGTTCTCGGCCTCGGCTTTTACCTGCAGATCGGGCTGGCCATTAAGCAGCTGGCCCATGCCTTTGCGAAAAAGAGGATGATCGTCGACCAGGAGGATGCCGCGTTTCCTCGGTTCCGAATTTTTTTTCGCATTACTTCTCTTCAAAATCCTCGCTCTCGGCCGACCGGCGGACGCTGACTTCGTCCCGACTGCGTTACTGGTGTCGAAGATCACGTCTCTCTAGTATCGCAGCAGCGGGCGCAGGACGGATGTCCAAAAATGGACGCGCTCAGAACCAGCCGCCTCGCATCCCGGGCCGCCACCTGAGATGACGACCGAGCCGATCTTAGAAAGATTTGTAGCGGGCGCTGGTATCCGCTCATTTTTTTGTAGCGGCGGTCTGTGACCGTCGAAACTGCAGATCGCAATGAGGCGTGGGTGACGGCGGAGGGCGACGGCGGAGGGCGACGGCGGAGGGCGACGGTCATAGACCGCCGCTACAAGGGGGGCTCAAGCGGGCTGGACGCAGGATACGGTGGTGCCGCCGCGGGCGTTGAATTCCACGGTGAGGGCGCCGCCGATCGCGCTCGCCCGGTAACGCATGATGTCGATGCCCATGCCTTTTCCGCTCTTCTTCCCGGGCATGCCCTCGCCGTCGTCGGTGATGGTGAGTTGGAGGCGCGAGCGGCTCCGTTGCAGCGAAATGGTGATGTTCTTCGGTTTGCCGTGCTTGAGGGCGTTGGTCACCGCTTCCTGGGCGATGCGGTAGAGGTTGAGGGCGACCGCTTCGTCGCGAATCCGGACCGGCTTGGCCGAAACGAAGTGGCAGCTGACTTTCCCGGCGTGCGATGTGCGGTAGGCCAGCTCGCGCAACGCGTTCGTCAGGCCGGTGCTGCTCAGCTCGATCGGATGCAAACCGCGGGCGAGATCGCGCGCCAGGCCGACGTTGGCGTTGACGGTCTGGGCGGCTTCGGAGAGGGCTTTGGCTTCGGCCGGATCCTTCTTCACGACTTTCTGGGCGCGCGATTCGAGAAGGAAAGCGGTCGCGGCCAGCTCCTGGCAAAGGCTGTCGTGCAGGTCCTGACCGATTCGCCGTTTTTCGCGCTCGCTGATTTGTAAAATCTCCTGCTCGAGGCGAGAACGCCGCTCGATCTCTTGCTGCAGCTTTTTGTTCGTCGCGGTGAGATCGGCGGTGCGCTCTTTCACCCGCTGTTCGAGCTGGAGGTGCGATGCTTTGAGCTTCTCCTCGGCCGCCCGTTGCGCGGTGGCGTCGCGCGCGATCTTGGCGAAACCGCGGAGGGCGCCGGTTTCGTCGTCCTCGATCCGCTGCATGACGCCATTGACCCAGAGGCGGGAGCCGTCCTTGCGCATATGCCAGCGGCAATCGGACGCCACTCCATTTCGCAAGGCGATCTCAATTTCCTTTTCCTCCTCCTCGCGCTCGCGATCTTCCGGAGTGAAAATCAACTCGCCGGATTGGCCGATCGCTTCCTCCGCCGTCCAGCCAAAGATGCGCTCGGCGCCGGCGTTCCAGTGCACGATCGTATTTGACTGATCGACCATGAAGATGGCGTATTCGCGCGCCCCTTCCACGAGGAGGCGGAAACGCTCTTCGCTCTCGTGCAGGGCTTCGGCCCGTTGCCGGTCCTCCGTCACATCCTGGGCCACGCCGGCGGCGCGATGGATTTCGCGCTTCTCGTTCCGAATCGGAAACCCGGTGTCGCGAATCCAGCGCATCTCGCCGTCGGATGCACGGGTGATGCGGTAGTAAGCGACGGACGTTTTGCCCTTCAGGATTTCTGGAAAGACGCCCTCCGCTTTCTCGCGATCCTCGGGGTGGATGGTCTCCATCCAGTGGCGCCAATCGCCCAGGGTCATCTCACGCGGCTCGCCCCACATTTTTTCATAAGCGGGATTGAGGTAATCGATCTGCCGGCTGCTCGCGTCTGCGATCCAGAAGACGTCGGTCGAGTTTTCGGCAAACTGCCGGAAACGCTCCTCCGAGTCGCGGAGCGCTTCCTCGGCCCGCTTCTGCTCGCTGATGTCGATGATGAATTCGATCCCTTCCTCTGGACCGATCCGGGTGGCGGCGAAGAGAGCCCAGAAACGCGAGCCGTCCTTGCGGATGTATTGCTTTTGGTAAGGCGTGGTGACACCGCGCGCCTCGAATTCTTCGACCGCCCGAAGCGAGGCGGGCATGAATTCCTCCGGGGTCAGCCCTTGCCAGGAGAGCTTGCCGGTCTCGAGATCAGCCCGGCTATAGCCGCTCATGCGGAGAAAGGCGTCATTCGCCTGCGTGATCGGGCCGTCGCCTCGGAAATACATGATCCCGATCGTGCCGATGTCGAGCGCGCGCCGCATCCGTTCCTCGCTCGCGCGCAGGTGCTCTTCGGCGTGTTTGCGTGTCGTGATGTCGATAAAGGTGGCGACCACGCCCGCGATCCGGTCCTCGGCGGTGCGATAGGGCGCCATCCGCACGAGATACCATTGCTCGCCTGCGAGACGCACCTCGCGCTCGATCGGTGTGAGGTTTTCCAGAACCTTCTCGGCGTCTCCCATCAAGCCGTCGTAGGCGAGCTTGTGCGTAATGTCGGAGATCGGCCGCCCGACATCCGCCGGGAGGAGGTTGAAAACTTTCTGCGCGCTCGGGGTGAAACGCTGCACCCGCAATTGGCGATCGAGAAAAATCGTGCCGATATCGGTCGAGGCCATCAGGTTGGTCAGGTCGGCATTGGCCCGGCTCAGCTCCTCGACGCTGCTTTTGAGCTCGTTGTTGACCGTGATCAACTCCTCGTTGACCGATTGGAGTTCTTCCTTGCTCGTCTCCAGTTCCTCGGTCGCGGAACGCATTTCTTCGTTCATCGCCTGGAGCTCTTCGTTGGAAGCTTTCAGTTCTTCATTGGCCGCTTCGTACTGTTCGCTCGTGTCGTTGAGCTGGTGCTTGAGAACGTCGATCTCGGATTCCAAATTGCGGGTGACGGCGTCGTGCGATAACGGCGCTGGCGGAGGCGTCGGCGGTTCGCCGGTCTCTTTCTGGAAAAGAACGAGGTAAAAGCCCTGTTCGATATCTTCCGCCCGAACCGGCCGCACGCTGATGGTGACGACTTCCTTCGTCCCATCGAACTCGACCAAAGTGGGCGCCCCCTGGCTCGCCTCTTTCGTTCGCGACGCGCGGAAGAGGGCCGTGCGCAGCTCCATCTCCAAGGCGGGGTTGAGCGCCTTCATGAGGTTTGCGGTCGGCTCCCCGGCTCCGAACCGGAGATAGCGCCCGGCATGTTCCGAGAGATGCACGATGTCGTAATCCTGGTTCACCACGACCGAAGGCGGGCCGTATTGCTCGAGTAATTTCAGGTGCAGCTCGCCAAAGAGCGCGGAGCGCCGCTTCTGCCCCGCCTGCGTCGAGTCGCGCGTCTCCGTGCCGGCTGCTTCCATACTCCGGAACGAGAGCGGTGAGAGCGAGCGTTTCCTCGGCGCGCTCGGCGGCGCCGCGCGGTCGCGGGCGCGGGCCGGAATGAGCGGAATCTTCCAGCTCGGCCGCGGCACGGAACGGCGCACGTAGAGCCGATGCGTCGCATCCACCGGCGAGAAAAGCGCGTGCATGTTGCTCCCGGTCTCCGCGCCGCCGATGAAGAGCAGACCGCCCGCCCGGAGCGAGAAATGAAAAATGTCGAAGACGATCTGCTGCGCCTTAGGCGTGAGATAAATCAGCAGATTGCGACAGGAGACGAGATCAAGATTCGAGAAGGGCGCGTCGCTGAGCAGATTGTGCGCGGCGAAAAGCACTTTCTCGCGCAGCGCCTTGCGCACGCGATAACGCCCATGGTCCTTCGCGAAGAAGCGCTTTAGCCGCTCGTTCGAGACGTCCGCTTCGATCGTAACCGGGTAAATGCCCTGGCGCGCGTCGCTGATCGCCTGCTCGTCCACGTCGGTCGCGAAAATCTGAATCGACGGCGGGGAATCGAGCCGTTCGGCATATTCGCAGAGGAGCATCGCGATGGAATAGGCTTCCTCGCCCGTCGCGCAGCCCGCCGCCCAGACGCGGATCTGGTCGTCCTTTTGTTTGCCTGCGAAAAGCTGGGGGATATTCGCCTCGAGCGCGGCGAAAGACGCGCGGTCGCGGAAAAAATGCGTCACGCCGATAAGAAGGTCATGCAGCAGCTCCCTCGCTTCCGCGGGATGCTGGCGGAAAAATTCCAGATATGCCGGGATGCTCTCCATCGAGTTCACCTGCATCCGGCGCGCGATCCGGCGCAGGAGGGTGGCGCGCTTGTAGTGGCTGAAATCGTGACCTGTCTGCCGGCGCAGAATCGTCAGCACTTCACGCAAAGCCGCTTCGTCCTTCGCTCCGCGCGTTTCCGCCGCGACGGTCTCGCCCCCGGCCGCCTCCCGATCTTTCGCATCCGGCTCCTCCGCCTCCAGGATCTCCGGCGGTAACTGCATGCGGGTTTCGTTGCGGACAAACTCCATCAGCTTCGGCGCCATCTCCGCGACCGGCAGCACCCAATCGACCATCCCGGTGCTGATCGCCGAGAGCGGCATGCTGTCGTATTCCGCCTCCTTCGGGTCCTGCGCGATCGTCACCCCGCCCTGGGCGCGAATGTGCTTCAAGCCGATCACTCCATCCGAGTCGGTGCCGGAGAGGATCATGCAGACCGAACGCTGACCGTAAGCGACCGCGAGAGTGCGGAAGAAAAGATCGATCGTGACGCGGCGCCCGATCGCCTGCTGCGGTTCGAGTAATCGCAACATCCCGTCCTCGAAGGCGAGCTGTTTGTTAGGCGGGATGACGTAGACGTGATTCGGCTGCACATTCACCGGCTCGCTCACCTGCGTCACCGGCATCGTCGTCCTCTGGTGAATGATGCTCGCGAGATTGCTCTCGTGCTCCGGCGAAAGATGCATCACGACGACAAAGGCGAGGCCGCTCTCGCCCGGCATGTCGTTGAAGAATTGTTGCAGCACCGCGATGCCGCCGGCCGACGCGCCGAGACCCACGACCGCCGCCGGCTCGTGTCCGTTACGTCGCTTTCTTCCTCCGTCGCGCGCGTTCTCTGTCGTCTCATCCGTCGCGGCGGGATCGAGCTCTTCCGCAGGCATGGGCGATTCGGGCAAAGAGGATTCGGGCATGGAAGTAAGAGGACGCCGGCCTCCGCTGGCAATGTCATGCGGAATGCCGCCTGGTCCAAACAGCAAACGCGCCAGGGGGCGAGGTCAGACGTCCGTTTACCTGACGAATTGCGCTCAAGGATCGTTCCGCACCGGCGAGCAGTAAGAGTTCTTCGGAAGCACGGAAGCGTTCGCGCTCCGATTGCGACTCTTTCCGGAAAAAACGATCCTCCTGGTGATGAACAGGCACGTCCGCCTTGATGAAAAGCTCGCCGCCCTGCAGGAAGCCGACACGCTCCGCAAATGGCATTCACTCGACGACCGGCGCGTCTGCGTGCTTTGCGATCGGGTCATCACCGGCCGGATGATCGACGTCTGGCAGGACAGCCGTGGCGCCTTTCATTCGCATTGCCCGACACCGGGATGCCCTGCGACGCCGCGCGACTGGTTCTATCACGGCCCGAGCTCGGCGCCGCCGAAGGTGATCAAGAGCAAGCGACCGATCCTGGCTTACGGCGCCTCACTTGCCTAACGAAAAGTCATGATCCTTCGGACGAGATGAGAGCCGAAGAGCAGCTCACGCTCTTGCGGGAGAACGACGAATATCGCTCCGGGGAGGACGGGGTGTCACCCCGTCGTTCGGCGGAGTCTCCGCCGAACCGCGCAGCGCGGCGCGCTACGAAGACAGTCACGTGGCTGTTGTGCCCTGCGCTAAGGGCCTCGCCGCGGCGAGCGCGACGGGGTAACACCCCGTCCTCCCCGGAATTGATCACATCCAATCTTCCCCGGAAAAACGCAAAAAAAGCGAACGGTTTCGCGCGTCGTTTGTCGAATTGCTAAGGACCTTTTCCAGAAAAGGGTCGCGGTGCAGCCTCCCAAAAATCGCCGACATGATTACACCCGCCATCCAACGCGACCTCGAAAAATATTGCCGGGCGCATCCGCTCAGCCCGAGCGCGATCAAGCATCCGCGGATCATTCTCGATCACGGCCGCTATGTCGCGCTGCTCGGTCCGTCGATTCGGCGCGGGGTCGTCGGCTTCGGCACGAGCGTGGCTTCCGCGCTGCGGGCGTTCGACGAGCTCTATCCGACCTTTCTTCGTGCGCGGCGCCGCTAAGGGCGTTGTGACAGGTGGCGGCGGCGCAACTTCTTTTCCGGGGAGGACGGGGTGTTACCCCGTCGTTCGGCGGAGTCTCCGCCGAACCGCGCAGCGCGGCGCGCTACGAAGACAGTCACGTTGCTGTCGTGCTCTGCGCTAAGGGCCTCGCCGCGGCGAGCGCGACGGGGTAACACCCCGTCCTCCCCGGAGTTTTTCGGACCGAGCGAGGCGATCACTTTTCCTCGTGCAGGACCCGTTCTCTTCGCGCGTCCGCGAAGCCTTAGAAAACAAACACGCCTATGCGCCGGAATCCGAAAATCCCCGGCCGCTGCCGCAGACGAAACCCATCCCTCCCCGGCGCAGCCAGGCCATTCTTCTCAGGCCGTGGCGGCAGCTGCGGCGCGACCGGCTCTGAACCGTCGAGCGCCTCGACCATGATCCACTCGATCGGAACGGAGGGGCAGCCTTCGGTCGGACATTCTAGATGCAAATCTCCTTCCTCGCCCCGGCCGCCGACGACTTTGATCTCGCGCCCGGTAATGATCTGGCCGCAGCGACGACAAAGCCGCCGCTCGTCGATCGATTCCCAACGGTGAAAAATGTCCCGGGCGCGCAGGATTTTCAGCTTATCCGCCGCTGGAAGATCGAGTGGTCCCGACATCTTTGGGGATGATAATGGATCGCCTCTTTGGCTAATATCGGCCGGCGGGCGAGCCACTCACTAGGAAAATCACCTAGCGAACGCCCCGAAATCGACTCCACAGCCTAACGAGAAGCCGGCCGCTTCCTCGCACGAGTGCGGCCGCTCGCCGGCTGCTCCACCTTCTTCTCGCTCGCCGCCTGGCCGCGCCGGGTATTGCCGCTCGCCACACGCTTTTCCTGCCGTCGTCTGCCACCCGTCACGTTGCCCGATTGCTGGACGGATCCGCCGACCTTCCCAGGCACGCTCGTTCTCCTTTTCTTAGCCATAAAAGTATTCGTTAGGCGCGGATCGTCGATCTCGTCGACTTCGAGCGGACCGGGGTGGTGAAAAACAAGCCTTTCATACGAAAAGCAAACGCCTTCCCCGCAGCTGTCAGCCGTATCATGTTGCGAATGGCTGCCGATTTTGCGGGGCTCCTCCGCACCGCAGATAATGCAGGACGCCTCATGCCGACCGCGAGAAAATCGAGTGACGCAATCGTGGTCGGCTCCGGTCCGAACGGACTCGCGGCCGCCATCACACTCGCGCGCGGGGGCTGCTCCGTGCGCGTCTTCGAAGCGAACGCGACGATCGGCGGCGGGGCGCGCTCGGCCGAGCTGACGCTTCCCGGTTTCGTCCACGACGTCTGCTCGGCGATTCATCCGCTCGCGCTCGGCTCGCCCTTATTCCGGACCCTTCCTCTGGAGGAGCACGGCCTGCGTTGGATCCAGCCGACAATCGCGCTGGCTCACCCGCTCGAGGACGGCTCCGCTGCCGCGCTCCGGCAAAGCGTAACCGACACTGCTCACTCGTTAGGCGTGGATGCCCGCGCCTACGAACGGCTTTTCCAGCCGCTCGCGCGCGATTGGGAAAAGTTGGCGGCGGAATTCCTCCAGCCGATCCTGCACCTGCCACGCCACCCGATTGCGCTGGCGCGTTTTGGCCTCGGCGCGCTCGCCCCGGCCGCGGGATTGGCAAAATTTTGCTTCAAGGAAAGCGCCGCCCGCGCGCTTTTTGCCGGGATCGCAGCACATTCTTTTCTGCCCTTGAACGCGCCTGCCTCAGCCGCCTTCGGTCTGGTTCTTGGCGCGGCCGGGCACGCCGTCGGCTGGCCCTTGCCACGCGGCGGTTCGCAGGCGCTCGCCGATGCGCTCGCGGCACATTTCCGCTCGCTTGGCGGCGAGATCGAGACCGGCCGCCGGATTCAAAATCTCAACGACCTGCCAGCAGCTCGCGCCGTCTTGTTTGACACGACCTGCTGGCAACTTGCTCGGATCGCCGGCGACAGATTCCCCAGTCGTTATCGTCGCCACTTGGAGGGATTTCGCCACGCGCCGGGCGTTTTCAAGATCGATTACGCCCTTTCCGAGCCGGTTCCCTGGCGGGCCGAGGAATGCCGCGCCGCCGGCACCGTCCATCTCGGCGGGACCCTCGAGGAAATCGCCGCCGCTGAGGCCGAAGTGGCGCGCGGCACGCATCCCGCGCGGCCCTTCGTCCTTATCGCGCAGCAGAGTCTCTTCGACGAAACGCGTGCGCCGCAGGGCCGGCAAACCCTCTGGGCTTATTGCCACGTGCCGCACGGCTCCGAGCGCGATATGAGCGATGCGATCGATGACCAGATCGAGCGCTTCGCGCCGGGCTTTCGCGATTGTGTGCTGGCACGCCGTACCGCCAACGCGGTCGATCTGGAGCGTGCGAATCCCAACTTGATCGGGGGCGACATCAACGGCGGTGCAAACAATCTTTGGCAACTCTTCGCCCGCCCGGTCGTGAGTCCGGCGCCCTATCGCACACCACGGCGCGGCCTCTATCTTTGCTCGTCGTCCACCCCACCGGGTGGCGGCGTGCACGGAATGTGCGGCTATCACGCCGCGCGCACCGCGCTGCGCGATCTGTTTGGAGTGCGGCTCGATCCAATCCCTGCCTAACGATTCCCAACATCTACTCTGCCGCGGAGCGACTCATCATGACCGGCATAGCGGGAAACTTTTGGGTTCTTTTTGCCGCTAACGATGCCTATATGCGCGACTTAGAACTGTTCGTGCCAGATGACTGCGCGATTTCCAATACCGAGGCGGAAAACGAGCAGGCGTTGGACCTGATCGGTAAGTATCTCAAGGACAGGCGCGCTTCTTCCAGCCCGGTCAGGCCGACGCATCAGGCGTCGATAACCAAGTCATCAAATGCCGACTTCGCTGACTCAAGGCGCTCGCCAGCGGCTTACAAAGAGCAGCACGAAGCGCCTTCTTCTGGCCGCAGCGCAGAGAAGGGATGGCCCCGACCGGAGCCATCCCTTTCAGATATCGGCCTTTAGCTGCGCAGTTACTCGGCCAAGACGTTAATACGCTCTGAGAGCTGGGTCAGTTTTTTGTCGGTTGCACCTTCTTCGTCGAGTGTCTTCTGCAGGAGTCTGGCCCCGTTGCTGTCACCGAGCAGCTTGGCGTAGGTGCGGGCAGTGCCGTAGCCAGCCATCTCGTAATGCTCCACCCGCTGGGCAGCCGAGATCAGTCCGGCGTCGCGCACTTCGTCCTCGGCGTCTTCCTTTATCATCTCGTCGCCTTCCTTGATAAGTCCTTCCATGCCTTTGCATTTTGGGCCGCGCGTGCTCTCATCGTGACTCTTAAGAATCCTTTCGAGCCGCGCCGCGTGTTCCTTCGTCTCTTCGAGATGCTTCTTAAAGCCGTCGATGAGCTCTTGGTCGCTCGCCGCCTTGGCCATCTTTGGGAGCGCTTTGATGATCTGATTCTCGGCGCTGTAAAGGTCTTTCAGTTCGTGAATGTAGAGGTCTTTTAGTGATTCAAGTTCCATGAAGGTCATTCGCCTGCGCGGTTTGATTGAGCCGCATCTTTCTTCATCGATCGCAGCTTTCCCTTGTTTTTCTCGGACGACGCGGACACACTCAGGGTTAAGATGAAAAGATCAGAGGCCATTTTCCTGCTGCTTCTTGTCGCTTCCTTATCTGCCTCAGCTCTCGGCGCAGCGAAGCAGGAGCCTGCCCGGCAAATTCTTGGCCTCCGACTGGGAATGACAGAGGAGCAAGCGCGTGGTCGTTTGAAGGAGATTGGCACCTTTGTCAGAAAGGAGGCTGGCGAACAGGAGGTCTGGAAGGTTAGCGATCCGAGTTTCTCCCACATTCTGATCGGCTTCGCCACGGATGGAAAGCTCCGCTATGTGACTGCGGTGGCACGCAAAGATAAGGATGCGAAGCGCATCCCCTACCAGAGCATAGGAGACCTAGAGCTGGCTAAACAGGCGGGCGACCCGAAGATGAAGGTTTATAACTACCAGTGGAACCTTCCCGCGGAGAAAGACAATCCGGAGACGCTCGTTATCGCGCTCGGCCGCGATCCGGAGAATCTTTCGACTCTTTCTTTGAAACGGCTCGGGGCGGGAGCGGAAGCCAAAGAAAAAGACTGATCCGAGCTAAGGGAAGCGATTCGCCCGGCGCAGCCTGCGGAGATCTCGCTGCGCGATGAGCGAGCAGGCAAAGGCTAACCTCGTTAGTCTAATTCTTGCGACTTTATCTTGGGTGGCGCCCCCGCCGCTGATGGCCCGACAGGCTGCTGCCGGATTTCGATTTCACCAGACCGACATCAGCGCTGTTGATTAGACCATCAGCCGTGACATCATTGCGGAAGTTCCCCGCTTGGGCGATCTGACCAGACCTGGATTTAGTTTCGCCGACATCCGCGGAGTTGACACTCCGGTCCGCGGTGGTGTCACCGAGCAGCATCCCCATCGGAATGCTAAGATCGCCCGAGACGGCGCCGCTCAAGCCAAAGAGATTTATCGAGATCGTCTGCAAATTAGCGATGTCTTGAAGGTTAACCGTAACGGTGTTTCCGCCGGCGCTCGCGTTCGTGACCGATCCCCCGCCGGGCGCTGTCACCGTGGCGGAGCCCAGATTGATGGGTCCGGCAAAGGTGAAGACCACCTGATAGGTCTTGCCGCTGCCTCCGCTGCGACATTCGATCCCAGGCGTTCCAGCCAGGGGCAGGTCGATATCGAATGCCCCGGCTGATCCGTGGACCTTCCTGGAGACGGCTTTATTGAGCCCGGGAATGGGGCCCGCCAGCACGTAGGTGGCGGCGTTGGCGGTGAAGTCGTTCGCAGTGGCGTTGGAGGTCGTATCGGTTGCGTCGGTCGAACGCATCATGTCGCCCGGGTCAGGATAAGTGCGGGTGGAGAAAGCGCCCAGCAAATCGCCCGTTTGCGGGTTGCCCACTTTGTCCTTGGAAACAACGATCGTAATGATGCCGGCGGGTGTAAAAGAGCCAGCATCCGGCGGCCCCAGCGGAGTCGCCGTCGGCACACCGAGGACCAGGCCCACCACCTCCGTAAACACCGTGCCATACTCGAAGGAGACCGCTCCGGCCATGTCACTGGTCATACCGACGTAGAACTGCCCGTCGGGCGCGGTGGGCGAGTCCCAGATGATTCTCCAACGCCGGTTGGGTGGAATCGTGCTCAGGTCAGTCACTTTCAACATAAAGACAAGTTTGCCGGCGTTAGGGCCCGAGCCGGGTTCAGTGATGGAGAGCGATTGGATGTCGAGATCGGCATTCGCCGGGCCGCCCACCTGATCGCCGGTTGGATCGGCCGAGATGGTGAAGCCGGTGGCCGAGCTCCCGACGTAACGGGCGGCCACTTCGTTGTCACCACAAGAGGCGCCTTGAGCATTGCTCGCTTCCACCTTGTAGTAGTAGGTGGCTGCGGTGTTGGTGGCTGTCGCATCGTCGTAACTCAATTGGGTGCCGGGGAGGGACGCGAGGAGCGTTTCGCCGCCACTGGCGGTGCCCCGAAGAATATCAAATCCGGTGAGGGCGGTCCCGCCGTTGTCCGCCTCTGACCAGCCTAGATAGACGTGAGTGCCATTGCGCTTGGTCGTGACAAAAGGCGTCCCCGGGACGGTGGCGACTTCCGGCGGATCGAAGGCCTGGAGGAGACGGCGACCACCGGATTGGCGGACAATGGTGGCAAAAGCGGTGTAGGAATTACCAATCGCTCCGGCGCCAGCCTGAGCACATTCGCCACCGGCGCAGCCATCCGCCAATGGGACCAGGACACGCCCCTCCTGATCGATCTGAAGATCGATAAAGTCGAGCATGTTGCGGCAGATATTCGATCCGCCACCCTCCCAGACGCAGCCGCGTTGCACGGGATCGTTAGGCGTGGCGTCGACCGTCTGCCAAGTGGCGCCGCCGTCAAACGTAGTGGCAATATAGAGGTGCCAGACGCCGGTAAACCTTGGCCCTTGCAAGCCGCCAGCGGTGGGCGTGCCGAGGAAGCCGAACGCGGCGCGGTCGGCATCCGCCGCGATCACGGCTGGGAAAACGATGTTATTAATACCAAAAGCCGCTCCGACATCGAGGGGCTGGCTCCAGTTTTGGCCCTGGTCGTCCGAAGTTGCGATTACCGCCTTGGTGTCGCCGTCCGCGTATCCGAAATAAACCCGGCCATTCGCGTCGATCCCGAGAGAAGGATCGCTCCCGGCCGCGGTGCTGCCCGGAACAGTGCGAACCGCCCAGGTCAGTCCGTTATCTTCCGACACCGCCACGCCCTGTGCGCCGCCGCAACCCTTGTTCGGCACGTAAACGGTTCCGTCCGGAGCCACTTTGACATGGCCATGAAGTCCGCCGCACTCAGTGGTGTAAATAACGACCGACGGACTGTTATAAATTACCCCGCCGTCATCGCTGCGCGCGCAACTGGCGTCCACCAAAGCTTGCGAGCAGTAATAGACAGCATGTTGATAGGCCGGCGGAGGCGGCGGAATGAGGGGGGAGTGATAGGGCCCGCCGCCGACGGTTTGGTGATCGATCCCAGAGCCGATCCCGGTGCCATTACTCGCAACCCATGTGTCGCCATCATTGAGAGGAGCGGCTGTATTGGTCACGGAGGATTCGCCGACCAGGACCTGTCCGGCAAAGGTCAGGAGATGGACGATCGTCTGTCCCGTTACCCGATCGGTGAAGAGGATCGGATCGAAATCGACTTGCGAGGTGGGGGCGGATTTGTCTTCCCAAATGGCGCGGGGCGTATCGCAGGGGCCGTTGAAGGTGGTGCGCAGGGTCTGGATGTCGGATTGAAACATGGAACGGCCTTCGGGATGCCCGGCGACGCCCAGGCCGATGCCGATCGAGGGTTCACCTGCATGAAGACCCAGAGTCGCAGGGCCAGCCGCGGGAGGTGTGTAGGTCTCGTAGCGTGGGGCAAAGCCGGAGGATGGTGTCGGCGCCGGCATGGGCGCGGCCCCGGCCGAAGCGAGGTTGGCGACCCCGCTATATTGGTCGGCCTGGGTGGCGGCATAATAAACGACATGCACGGTGAAGAGACCGGTCCCGATGCTGGAGCTGGCAGGATTGAGGTCGACTTGCTCTGAGGTGGTGCCGGCGGAGCCAGAGGAAGCCACGACCGGCCCATCCAGCCCGCCCTTGTGAACGTAGAGGTCATAGTCACTGGCGGGCAGCGACCAATTGATCTGGACGTGCACCTGCTTGCTCGCAGCGATCCAATCAGCCGGCACTCCCGAAATGGTGAGAGCATAGCTATCACAGTTAGTCCCTTCTTCGCACGCGTCCTCGGCTCCACCGGTCGGCGGGATGCCGGAGGCGGTACCCGTCCAGGCCAGATTTGGACCCGTAGGAGTAATATTCCCGCCAGACGGCGAAGCGGCGAAAGTAGCGAGGATGAGGAAAAGAGAGCCACAAAACAAAGTGCAGGCGAGGAAGCTGCGAAGAGTTATGAGGCCGCTTTGGCCGGGTGATTTTGTTTTCATAGGACCTTTCTTACAAGCTGCTTTTTAGGGCGAAGCGGGGTGGCATTGCGGTTTGAAAAGGATTCGCGTTGGGTATGTCGAAAAACGAACCCAACCAAGTTCAAGTAAGAGGATTCGCGTTCGAACTTCATGGTTTGGGCGTGGGAGTGGAGAGCCGACCGAGCACGTGGGCCATAAGTGTCCTGGCTTTCTCGATCTTAGTCTCGACTGAGTCTGCTCCACCGATGCTAAGACGGACATAGACATCGCCTTTTAGAACGTAAAGGGCGTCCCGGCCCATCCAGTAGGCGTCGTCACCGAGTCGCTCGATTCGCTTCGGCGGGAGACGCTCCTCCTTCTCTCCTTCCGCGCGTGTTTCCTCGCGCTCGGTTGCGCCACCGCGGTAGGGGGCGAATTTTTCCTTCCAGAACGCGCCCGGGCTGATTTTTGCGGAGGAATCCGGATCACTCGATGTCACCGCCAAATTGATCGACTTGCCGGGTTCAAGCGCCTCGTAAAAGCATTGCGAAACCCGGAATTTCCCGTTCGAGAAAGCGCTGCTCTTAGTTTCCTTTATCGGCGAACCCTGAATCGCAGTAATCTCGTCTGCTTTCAGGAGGTCGCAGGCATCGAGCTTCCTGGCGGGCGCTCCGCCGAGGCTTTCTTGCGGCTGAGCCGGCTCATTCTTCCTTGCGCATCCCGGGAAAGACAAAAGGAGACAGGAAAACGCCAGGAAAAGTATTCTTCTCCCCTCTGCGAAGCTGAGATCGCGGTGCGATCTCATTTCTTTCGAGGCCGGCACCCGCTCGACGAGATCACTATGCCTCCGTTCGCCTTCGAGGGCGCCCAAAAAGGCGTCCGACGGCGGAAATTGTAGGGCGGGCGCTTCGCCTGCCCCGGTTCCGCAGCAGGGCAGCCGAAGCGGCCGCCCTACAATGGGCTGTTGGCATGGAGTTATTAGACGCCCTCTTGGCTCGTCGCGTTAGGCCCGTCGTGTGCGGCGGAGAGTGATCAGCCCGATCGTTCCCAGTGCGCCAAGGACGAGCAGGGACCAGGTCGACGGTTCCGGCACGATCGTGATCTGATAGGCGGCGGTGGGAATGAAGTGGGTGTCGAAGTTGGTGTCGTTCACCTCCGATGCCTTGCCCCCAAGGGTGGTTGTGAGCAGACTGTAGCTCCCGGCGGGAGCGCCAGTGAGCGAAAATGTGATTGTGGTCATTTGATAGGTCCCATCCTGGACCTCCTCCGACATATCGTTTGTAATTGCCCCCAAATCGCCCAGGTCGGAGGCCCCTTCGTCAGAGACAAAACCGGGGCTGGCATTGGCTGAATCGGTGAACGTTTTCGGCACGCTCGGGTTGATCGAATCTGTGAAGGTGAAGTAGGTGTTCGTGGTAATCGAAATAAACGGCGCCAAAGCGGTCGGCACCTGCAGCCAATAGGAGAGACCGGAAGCGGTCAGGCCCGCGGTCGTCCATCCGCTCAGGGTCAGGTTAACGGTGAACGAGAATGTGTCGGTCGGATTGTAGGTGCCGGCGTCCGCCGTCCCGACACCGTCGTCGAACGCTATGGTCTGGGTCTGACCAAGAGCGAAACTGGTGCAGATCGCGAGGCAAGCAGTGGTTAAGAGCAGTTTTTTCATGATGTCAGATTCACTTTCGGGTGTTGTGGTTGTAGTTGATTGCCTGGGCGGATATGACGCTTTTCTCGTTCGGGCAGGATATTATTTTAAGGCAGCGAGGTGCCGGACTTCGATTTGACCAGGCTGGCGTCGGCGCTATTGATGAGGCCATCGACGGTCACGTCGTTGCGGAAGTTGCCGCTAACGCTGCTGAGTGTCTGGCCGGAGCGCGCTTTCGTCTGGCTGGCATCGGCCGAGTTCACCATCCGATCGTTAGTGGTATCGCCCTGGAGCAGATCCAGCCGAGCCCCCGCGTTATTAAGGGTGGCGTTGCCGCCATTGACAGCCGGTTTATTGGCGTTGTTCACCGGGAGACCACTCACGGTAATGATGTGCGAGATGGCATTGGTCACACCGGTGATTGTCACTTGATATTCATTCGGGTTACTGGTCGGCCCATCGCTGGCGACTGTCCCGCCATTGGAGACGGTCACACTGCTGGCATTGCCCATCACGGTATACTCCGTGCCAAACATGTAGAGGATGACGTAGCCACTGCCTTCTCTGCGACATTCGACGTTGTAAACGCCGTTACCATCAGGCATGAGGTCGATATCGAAGGCGCCAGCGCCACCATGAACCTTGCGCGAGACGGTGTCGTCGAGCGGTAGCTCCACTTCCACTTCTTCCTGGGCGGTGTTGCTGCTGAGGGCGCCACCGTTATCGGTCACGGTAAGGCGGGCGGCAAAGGTCCCGTTCCTGGTATAGACATGGTCGACCATCGAGCTGCCGCTATCCAGAGTCGTGCCATCACCGAAGTCGTAATGATAGGTCACAACCGTGCCATCCGGATCGTTTGAGCCGGAAGCATTGAAATGGACCAGCAGCGGCGGATCACCCAGGATGCGCCCCATGGTGTTCCCACCATCAGCGGTGCCGACAAGAACCGCGACGGGCAGCGCGTTTGGTGCACAAGAAGCGTTGCCGACAATCGTGTAGCTGCCGGAGGGCGCGAGGCTGTCGGGCATGTTATCGGGGGTAATCGTGACTCCGACCAGATTCGCCGCGATTCTGACAAGGAAACCGGTGATCTGTTGACCGACGGCCGGATTGCCGATCGCGCTTCTGGGCACCACGATCGTGATGGTTCCATCAGTGCTGTAGTTACTTGCCGCGTCAGCCGGCACCTTCGTCCCGACGGTCGGTCCCACTTGGAAGAGGGGGGGCCCGGTGACATAGCCATCGACCGGAGAGTTGGTCATTCGCACGGTGTAATTAATGCTGTCTGCACCGTTAAATGTGATGGGCCATTCCGTATCCGGCGGAAGCGTGGTGAGATCTGCCATTTTTAATGTGAAGACCACCTTGTTCGCTGCGAAGGAAAACGGCTCCGCGACCTGCAGGCTTTGCACGTCGTGCCCCGGCAGCATGTCGGTCGCGTCTCCCGTCGCGTCGGTTAGAATAGTTATGCCTGGGAGAGAGCACGCGCTTTCCTGAGGCCCGGCCACGCCGACTGGAAATTCCATGCAGGTGGCGCTTTCTCCGACGCTATTGGTAGCGCTGACTTTGTAGATATAGTCTGCATTCAAATCGGTCGCAGTCGCGTCGTCGTAATCTGTCTTACAAGCTGGGCAACCGGTCGCGACCGTGGCAATGAGGGCGTAGGTACCGCCGACGCCAGTCTTGCGGTAAATCTTATAGCCGGTAAGTGGCGCGCCCCCGTTATCGGGGGTTGACCAATCGAGGTGCACGAGGACGCCGTTGCGCACCACCGAATCAACCCGCGGCGCACCCGGCTCGATGGGCGTGCAGGTGATCGAGCCACCGCTCCCGGAGCAGCTGGCCTGCGCGTCGTAGGCGCTGAGGAGGCGCGGGCCACCGGATTGGCGGATGAAAGTGGCGAGCGCGCTGCGCGATTCGTTGTAGGGCGGGGCATGCGCTCCGGCCGTGCTCGCGCTGCAGGTCGGGCCGATGCAACCATCGGCGAAGCCGGCCACGACGCGGCCTTCGGCATCGAGCTGAATGTCGTTAAAGTCGAGCAAGTTTCGATCGCCGCCGCAGGTCGTGCCGCCGGTGCAGATTGAACCGACCTGGACGGGGTCGCCATTGGTTGCTTCGACCAGGGTGTAAGTCAGCCCGCGATCAAAGGTCGTGGCGATATAGAAATACCAGACACCGGTGAAGGTATTGGTGCCCTGATAACCGCCCGGGGTGGAAGTGCCGAGGAAGCCGAAGGCGGCGCGGTCGCCATCGCCCGCAATCACTTGCGGGAAAACGGCGTTACCGATGACACCCTGGCTGACATCAACGTCGTGCCAGGTATCGCCGTGATCCTGCGAAACAGCGATGTGGGGATGACCGTCGCTATTCTGATAACCAACATAGAGGGTATTATCCGATCCGATGCCGACGGACGGGTCGGTGTCGCCGGACCCCGCCGTGTAGGCGCCTTCGTGGATCGTTTTCACCGTCCAATTCACGCCGTTGTCGCGCGAGACAGCGACACTCGCTCCCCCGTTGCAGCTCTTGTTGGGAATATAAACGGTGCCGTCAGGCCCCACTTTGACGTGGCCGTGCAAGCCGCCGCACTCTGCGATGTTCCATGCCGGCACGCCCGGACCAAAGGTCAGGCCGCCATCGTCACTCCGCGCGGCAAAAGCCGTGCCGATATCCTGGGAGGCGTAGTAAATCTGATGCGGATAAGTGTGAGGCGGTTCGATGACCGGCGGTACTTGGTTCGGGTCAGTTGGGGCATAGGACCCGCCGCCGACCGTTTGGTGATCGACGCCAGCCGGTTGGCCAGATCCCTGTGATTGCGTCCAACTGCCCCCGTCGTCGTCCGAAAAGGCGAGCAAACTGGTCGCGCCGGCGAGTTGATCCTGGAAGACTCGCCCCAGGCCCGTGCCCGATTCCGTCCCCGTGGTGATGGGGAGCTGGTGATCGACAAAGCCAATCGGATCAAGCGTGGTCACGCCTTGGGTGTCGAAAGTGACATCGACCCAGGCGTCCTTCGCGGGCGACGCGCAATCGTCAAAGTCGACCCGAAACTCGTTTAAGTTCGCGGTAAAGAAAGCCACGCCACCGGTATTCAGATTGATGTTGTTCATCGGTGGAGTTCCCGGGGTGGGCGGGTTCGGTCCGTTTTTGAGCGAGGGGACATTGGGATTCCAATCGACGCCGACGGAAGGTTCACCCGCGGAGTCAGCTCCGGTGGCCGAGGCGGGAGCTGGATAATTGAGATAGCGGGGCGGAGGAGCAGTGCCGGGCGGAGGCGCCGGGGTGACATTTTCCAGAGCGACCGTGGCTGTGTAGGACTGTCCGGCCGGCGCAAATGGAATGGTGCGGATAGTGTAAATGGCCGAGGCGGCGGGAAGAATAATCACTTCCGGATCCGCCGAGGAAGCCGAAGTATTGATGGGCGAACCTGTCGCGGGAAAATTTGCGTAAGCATAGACGTCAAAATCCGCAGTACTGAGCGGCCAACTGACCGTCACCCGCACCTGTTTAGTCGGGTCCGGATCGGGTCCGCCGGACATATCCACAGTCAGACCAAAATCGCTGCAGGACATCGGCACCGTGCAGACCGGGTCGCCCGCCTGGGCCGTCACGTTTGCGATCACGAAAGGTCCATCGCCGTAGCTGAGGCTGGGATTGCCGAGAGAAACCGTGCCCGTCGCGGGGGTCGGCGCATTCGGCCGCCGGTGCTTCTTTTTCGCCGCCGTCACGCTCAGCGCGCAAAGCAGAAGGCCGCACAAACAAAGAAAGCAGGCGCTAAGAAGGCGGAAACTAAGGAAGCCGGATTTCTTATGGGACGTTTTTTTCATAGTTTTATGGTTAATTCCTGATCCGGATTTTCCGAGCACCCTTGGATCGCCGACCAGCGAACAAAGGGACGTCTTTTTTTTGGAACGGAAGTTTTTCGTTTTATTTGGTAACCGCAGCTTTTGGCAAGTCTATTTTGTCGAAATCGCGTAAACATTGCCAGAAAGTAATTTTCCGGGAGGTCAGCGATTGCTGCCGGTTCTGGTGGTGAGGAATGCCATCAGCGGATGCGTGCCCCCAGTGTGACTGGGCATTCGTGAGAAAAGCAAAACGGCGCCCCGAAGAGAGCGCCGTTCGCAATCTTCCGAAGGTCGGATAGGACGACCTTCGGAAGGATGATTTTTGCTTAATTACGGAAGTGACTGGCCCTTGTGGGCTTTCACTTGATTCGCATCCGGCCTGGCGATCGATCCATTCGTATCGATGTCGTTGCGGAAGTTGCCGCTGTTGATCGGATCGTTCGCGTTGGCCTTGATCGAGTTGAGGTCAGGCTTATCAACCGTCCGGTTGCCCGTCACGTCCGCGATGAGGAAGCCGAACGGAACGTCCGTTTGTCCGCCGCCGCCGTTGATGTTCTTCACTCGGATCGTCACGATCTGCTGGTTCGCAACCCCGCTCAGCGGGACCGACATCGTGTTCCCACTGAAGGTCGGGGCTCCCGCCGTGGCGGTGCCACTAACGATCTGCGCCTGACCCGAGGTGACCGCCGCGTCAAAGGTGAAGACGGCTTTGTAGGTGGTGGCGACGCGATTCTCCACTCCCGATTGCCCGCTCAACGGCATGTCGATGTCGAAGGTTCCGGCAGAACCGTGGGTCAGCTCCGAAGCAGCGCTGACCAAATTAACCCCGCCGCCGCCCGTCGCCAGCTTGAAACTGCCGATCCGGGTGCGCCAGGCCACCGAGGTGGTCGTGTCATAGTACTCTTGCGTGTACCAGAAGGTCTGGTCATCGACCGGATCGACCGTCAGATCGCTGTAGTCGCCCCAACGAGAAGAGCTACTCGTTTGTGCTCCCGTTCCATCGAAAAGATGGCCTTCTCCCTGCGGCAGGGTGTTGAGCGGATCGCTCGCCAGCCTGCCCGTGTAACGAATCTGCGGGAAGATGCTCGAGCTCGAAGCGCTGTAGCCCAGAGCCATATTCCCCTGGTTATCCATGGCGACACTCCCCATCCAGCGGTAGGTGCTATCGGGAGAATAAGTTCCCTCCTGGAACTTGGTCACCGGTCCTGCGGTCACATCGCGCAACTCAAACCAGCGGATGCCAGCCACACCGCTCACGCCCACCGTGAAATTGCCCACGACCGACTCATGATCGCCGAAATTGCGATAAGCGAGCCGGTACATCAGGCGATCCCCAATGCCGTCGATCCGGGTACTGGTGCCAGACTGAGGCACGCAGCTGCGGTTACCCGGGCACAGCTGGGTAAATCCAGCGGCCGCGGGCGAGGCAAAGAGCGTGAAGCTCGGCGAAGTTCCAAACGGAGTGCCGACTGAAAAGTGATACACCTTATAAGTGCCACTTGCCGGGAACATGACGAAGCTATTCGGCGCTCCCGCTGGTGGCAGGGTCGAACCATCGAGATCGGCCGACAACATCGGCGGGTTTGCTCCTCCGCCCGAGACGATGCCCGTCGTGACAAATGTCGCAGGTTGCCCGGCGAGCATTTTCGCCCGATCAAACGCAAACGGCTGCACACCCAGATAGGCCGTGCCGCTGGAATTGAACACGTTCATGCTCATGTAATAGGCATCGGGCCAGACCCCGAGATGCGGGTAATCGAAGAAATTCGAGCCGAGGTGAAATCCATAACGGTTCCACGTCCCGGTCGCATCGCTCGTCGTCGAGACCGCGACGCATTCATCAGTGATCGGCGTGCTCCCCGTCGCGCTCGCGAATTGGGTGATGACCCAGCGATTCGCGATTTGGTCATAAAGCACGACCGGATCGCCAAAGCCTCCAGTCTGACAAGCGCCGCCGAAGCCGGCCCAGATCGACTCGATGCTGTTCGGTCCAAGAAGAGAACCTCCCGTAGCCTTGTCGAACACCTGATAGGCTTCGTTCACCATCTGGACGTATTGGGTCGCGCCGACTTCGCCATTCGTATCGGGCGGAAGGCAGAAGCAGCCCACGCCGGGGTAAGGGATGCCGGCAAAATTTAAAATAGGCGCCGGAATGTTCGGAGCGAGCTCGTGCAGGAGCGCGCTCGATTGCACGACCGGGTCTTTTTTGTCGGTATGCGCGACGATGATCGGCGGATTCTCGGCCGCCTCGCGCTCCTGGCGGACCTGCAAGGGCCATGGCTCCTGATCGCGCAGGGGTGGCGAGACATCATTATGATAGGAGTGGACGATTGTGGCTTTTTGCGATGCCGCAGCCAGGGCAGAGGGACTTGCTAAAATACTCAAAGTCAGGAGCGCAAGGGAGGCGCCGAGAGCAGTGAGAACGAATGAGGAGCGCTCGCAGAGCGGCGCGCTTCGTGAAGCAGACATTTCTTTCATTTATTTGTTGTTTGTATGTGTGATGTGGTCCTGGGAGGGTCTTTACTTGTTATGGAGTTTATCAAATGCGTAAAGACGGAGTCTGCAGTTTTGTTCCTTATAAATTCGTCATGGTCCCGCTGGTTAGGCACGGAAAGGGCGGCGCGCCCTTCGCGTTTATGCCCCCCTTTGGCCCTCGAGACCAAGCCAGCCTAACGAGCCGGCCAGGTCGCCACGACGATGCCCGCGAGCAGGAAACTGAATGCGGCGGAAAGGAGGCAAAACGGACAGAAGGCGTGAAGGACAAACGCCTGCAGCCCGAGGAACCCGAGGGTCGCCAGAAACATCCCGGCAACCGAGACAACCAGCACCGTGCGGGCGCGGCCATACCCGAAAGCCAGGCAAATCGCCGCGCTGAAGACGACAAAGTAAGCCAACACTCCGAAAGCGGCCGTCGGGACTCCGCCGACCGAGGCATAAACGCTCCCGAGCACCTTCGAACAGCCGCTCGACGACCCGCAAACCGCATCGTCGCCCGCCAGGTGCGCCACCGTGAGGTAAGTCGCATCCGCCAATCCACCGAGAGCGATCAGCGCCATCAGGATGGCCGCAATCACGGCCCCGCGGCCGGGGCCAGCCTTCTTACCTTTCGCGGATTTTTTGGAAGCATCGGGCATCGTTAGGCATTCTTTTTCGCCGCGAGCGCCGCGTCGATCGCGGCCTGCAGGTTTTCCTTCAGGAAAATTCCGCGAAACTCGCTGCCGTTCACGAAAATTGTCGGCGTATTCCGCACCCCGCGCGCCGCCCCGGTCTCGCCGTCTTCCTTGATCCGGTCCCTCAGGTCCGGCGACTGCATATCCCTCGCGAAGCGCTCGGCATCCAAGCCCATCGAGGCGGCATACGCCTTGAAGAAATGCGCCGGGTCCGAGGCCTTGCTCCAGACCTCCTGATATTTGTAAAGCATGTCGTGCATCGGCCAGAAATGCCCTTGCAATCCCGCCGCCTCCGCTGTCATCGCCGCTTCCAGGGCATGGGCATGCATGGCCAGTGGAAATTCGTGAAAGATCACACGGAGCTGTTTCCCGTACTCCTTTTGCAGTTCGGCCACGACCATCGTCGCCGTCGCGCAAGGCGGGCATTGAAAATCCCCATAAATCTCCAGGATCACCGGCGCATCCGCCGGCCCCTCGGCATGGAGCGAATTCGCTTCTTCGCCCGGAGTGGGGACAGCTCTTACGATAGGCGGCTGGGCCCGCATCTTCGCCCGGTAGAGCCACGTTCCCCCGCCCGCGGCGAGCAACGCCACGACCAGAATGATGAGAAACGGAAGGTAGCGTTTCATGCGAAAGTGGCGCGACTCTATCGCGAGTTCCGCTCCTTGCGCAACTGCCGCCCGGGCCGGCGCGTTGCGCCAGTAGGGCGCGAATGTTAGCGTCGCCGCTCGCGAATGAGCCGGAATTACAAGGACACCCTCAACCTGCCGAAAACGGATTTTCCGATGAAGGCCGGCCTCGCCGCGCGCGAGCCGGAAATGCTCAAATCCTGGCAGGCAGCCGGCCTTTACGAACAAATCCAGCGCGCCCGCGCCGACGCGGAATTATTCGTTCTGCACGACGGCCCGCCCTTTGCCAACGGCGACGTCCACATGGGCACCGCGCTCAACAAAATCCTCAAAGACCTGGTCGTGAAATCGAAAACCATGGCTGGTTTCCGCGCGCCCTATGTGCCGGGCTGGGACTGCCACGGCCTGCCGATCGAATACAAGGTCGTCAGGGAAACACGCGGGCTTTCGCCGCTCGAAGTCCGCCAGCGCTCGGAAGCGTTCGCGCGAAAATTCATCGATATTCAGCGCGAGCAATTCAAGCGTCTCGGCGTCTTCGGGGATTGGGAACATCCTTACCTGACGATGAACCCGGCCTACGAGGCGGAAATCCTGCGCGCCTTTGCCGTTTTCGTTGAACGCGGGCTCGTTTACGAATCGCTCAAACCGGTCTTCTGGAGCACCGGCGCGCAGACCGCCCTCGCCGAGGCGGAGGTGGAATACCAGGACCGGGAAGACCCGGCGGTTTACGTCAAATTTCCGATTGTCACGGGTTCGTTAGGCGGGAAA